>CAZRFC010000005.1:0-23966 GCA_964598975.1 uncultured Mycobacterium sp.
TGAACAGCAGGTCCTGGGTCTCGATCCAGCGCACCGGGCTGGCGAACTGCCAGGCCAGCAGTTCGATGACGACCCGGCGGCCGAGTTCTCCCGGGCGCTGGGTGATCCAGGTGTCGTAGTCGGCAAGGATCTCATCGAGGGGTTCGGCGGGCACCAGGTCGCGGATCTCCTGGACGAATTCACGGTCGAGGGTGAACAGCCGGGGTACCAGGTTGGGGATGTACCGGCCGATGAGCACCGACGGGTCGGCGTCCGCCGGCATGATCCGCTCCAGTGAACGGCGGAACTCGGCGACGCCGACCTTGAGCACATCGGAGTGGAACGGCACGTCGATGCCCGGCACCTGGATGTAGGCCCGCTTGCCTCCGGAGATCTCCCGGCGGCGCTCGATTTCCTCCTCGAGGGCGTCCAGTCCGCGGACCGTGCCGGCGATTGCGTACTGCGAGCCGCGCAGGTTGAAGTTGACGATCTGCAGGAATTCGCCGGTGCGCTCGGCGATCTCGGCAACGAACGCGGTGACGTCGGCATCATCGAGATCGATCTGGGACGGCCGGATCGCGGCCAGTCGATAGTTGGAGCGGCCCATTTCATCCCGCGGCACGATGTCGTGCATCTTGCTGCCGCGCTGGAACACCACCTCGAGCAGCGCCTCGAGTTCGTAGACACCGGTGACGCAGGCCAACGCGGTGTACTCGCCGACCGAGTGGCCGCAGGCGATGGCGCCCTCGACGAAGGCGCCCTGTTCGCGCATCTCAGCGACCTGGGCGGCGGCGACGGTGGCCATTGCGACCTGGGTGAACTGGGTCAAGTAGAGCACGCCCTCCGGGTGCTGGTAATGCACACCCTGGGCGATCAGGCTGGTCGGGTTTTCGCGGACCACGTGCAGCACCGAGAAGCCGAGATGATCGCGGGTGAATTTGTCGGCGCGTTCCCAGACGGCACGGGCGGCCTTGGAGCGGGCCCGGACGTCCATGCCCATGCCCTTGTGCTGGATGCCCTGCCCGGGGAATGCATAGGCGGTGGAGGGTGCGGTGAGCCGGGCGGTGGCGGCCATCACCATCTCGCCTCCGACGCGGGCGGTGACCTCCAGAACCTCTGCGCCCAAGTCGATTCCGACCCGGTCGACCCGGATGTCGACTTCGTCGCCGGGCGAGACCATGCCCAGGAAGCGGGCGGTCCAGCCGACCAGTTTCCCCGGCGGTGCGGGCTTGCCGTCGGTGGCGGTGACCACATGCTGAGCGGCCGCCGACAGCCACATGCCGTGCACGATCGGGGCGTCGAGTCCGGCCAGCAGTGCCGCGGTCGAATCGGTGTGGATGGGGTTGTGGTCACCGGAGACCACCGCGAACGGTCGCATGTCGACCGGCGCGGTGATCGTGACGTCCCGACGGCGACGGCGAGGGGTCTCGGTGGCGTTCTCCGACACCGCTCCCCCGGCCCGAACCGGATCGGTCAGTTCAACCGGACCGGTGCGGCCTCGGATGGCGAAGCGCTCCTCGAGGACGGCCAGCACCGCCCCGTTCTCGTCGCTGATGTTGACGGTCACCGGAACCACCCGGCCGACCTCGGTATCGACCGCGGCCGATGTGGTGGCGGTGACGACCAGTTCGGATCGGTTGGCCGGCAACGGCTTCAGCAGTCGCGCGGCGTGATCGAGGTGCACCAGGCTGAGTAGGCCCTCGACGACCGGGAAACCGGTGTCGGTGGTGGCGCCCCCGATCGCGGCGAACACCGCCGGCCAGCACCGGCCGACCAGGGCGTCGGGCACCGTCGACAGCGTGGGCGCCAACGGTGCCCCGAACGTGGCGGTGACGCCGGTGTGGTCGGCGACCCGATCCGGATCCCACTCCACCCGCACGGTGGTGGAGTGGCCGATGAGCGCCGGAAGTGCGTCCGGGCCCTCGGCACCGGCAGCGATGGCCAGCACGGCCCGCATGGCGGCCGCGGCGTCGGCGGTGATGACCATCGGGGCCCCGCCGTCGACGACGGTGGGCGGCAGCGTGAAGGCGATGTCGATCCAGGTGCCCGACAGCGGAACGCTGAGCACAACCCGGTCGGAGCCCACCACCTCCAGGCGCGCACCGGTGGAATGGCAGGTGGCGGCATGCCCATCGATCACCTGCCACTCCGACGGCGTAGCCAGCCGGTGGACCGGGTTGGTGGTGGTTCGGCCGGCCCACAACACGTCCGGGGAATCCAGGACGATGCCGAGTGGACCGCCGACGTCGGCGCGGACCTGCAGTCGGGAGGCAACCGGCACCGGCTGGTGGCCGGCTTCGAGCACCTCGTTCACCGCGGCGGCCTCGAAACGGTCAAGTAACTCGCCGACCGGTTCGTCGACCCGGGTGATCCCGGAGACGGCCTCGGTGCCCGGGATGACGCACACCTGGTCGGCGCTGTAACGGGCGTCGTGGGCCTGCCACAACGAGTCGCTGCGCCACCAGCGCCGGACGTCGGAGTCGATGACCGGGACGAAGTTCACCGGCTTGCCGGGCACCTTGCAGAGTTCGACGAAGAACGGGCCGTCGGCCGGGTGTAGCAGCACCGATTCGGCGTCCGGGTAGCGCTCCAGCAGCACCGAGATTGCGCGGTCCGGGTCCTCCAGAAGCGCGACATCCCCGAAGAGGGTGTCGATGGTGCCGGTGTCGGCAGCGTTCAGACGGGCCTCGGTGCGCTGCAGCATGGCCGCGAAGCGGTCCCGCCAGGTGACGTCGAGCCACGGCGAGTCCGGCACCCTGGTGTCGGCGGTGCTGTCGCCGTCCCCGATGGCCAGCTCGACGTAGCGGCGAAGCCACTGCAGATAGCTCATGTCGGCGACGTCGCCGAAGTAGGGCTTGGCCGTGGCGGCCATGGCGTCGATGATCTCGTCCCGGCGTGCCGCCACCGCCTCGGCGTCGCCGGCGACATCGTCGAGCAACCGGCCGCAGCGGGAGGCGGAGTTGTCGATCTCGTGGATGTCGGCACCGAGTTGGCTGCGCCCGGATGCCATGCCGTTCAAGGCTTTTCCGGCACCGACCCACTGTTCGGTGCCGACGGTGTCGACCAGGAGTTGCTTGACCGACGGTGACGTGGTGGCCTCCAGGCAGGCCATGGCCGCAGTGCCGACCAGGATTCCGTCGACCGGCATCAGGGGGTAGCCGTGGGCCGACGACCAGTGGCCGGTCAGGTAATCCGCGGCACGTTCGGGCGTGCCGATGCCGCCGCCGACGCATACCGTGATGTTGGGCTGCGAGCGCAGTTCGGAATAGGTCGTCAGCAGCAGGTCGTCGAGGTCTTCCCAGGAGTGGTGGCCCCCCGCCCGGCCGCCCTCGATATGCACGATGACAGGGGTGGTGGGCACCTCGGCGGCGATCCTGATGACCGAACGGATCTGCCCGACGGTGCCCGGCTTGAAGCAGATGTGTGCGATGCCCACGCGACGCAGTTCGTCGATGAGGTCGACGGCTTCCTCGAGGTCGGGAATTCCGGCGCTGATGACCAGGCCGTCAATCGGGGCACCGGACTGACGTGCCTTCTGCACCAACCGCTTCCCGCCGACCTGCAGCTTCCACAGATAGGGATCGAGGAACAGCGCATTGAACTGGATGGCCCGGCCGGGGTCGAGCAGGTCGACCAGTTCGGCCATCCGGCGTTCGAAGATCGGCTCGGTGACCTGTCCGCCGCCGGCCAGTTCGGCCCAGTGCCCGGCGTTGGCCGCCGCGGCCACGATGCGCGCGTCCACGGTGGTCGGGGTCATACCGGCCAGCAGGATCGGCGAGCGCCCGGTGAGGCGGGTGAATTTGGTGGACAGCTTCACCGAACCGTCCGGCAGGCTGACGACCGAGGGCGCGTAACTCGACCACGGTTTGCTGACGTCGGGGGCGGCACCGACGGTGAACAGATTTCGCTGTCCACCGCGAGTGGCGGCGGGCACGATGCCGATCCCGAGACCGCGGATCACCGGGGCGGTGACGCGGGTCAGGATGTCACCGGGGCCGAGGTCGAGGATCCATCGCGCCCCGGCCTCTTCGATGGCGGTGACGGCTGCGACCCAGTCGACTTGGTCGACCAGGATCTCCTGCGCCAGCGCGCGGGCCGCGTCGACGTCCAGGCCGACGGCGTGGGCCCACCGGCCGACGATCTCGACGCCGTCGGCGAGCCTCGGGGTATGGAAACCGACCTCGACGGTCACCGGGTCGAACACCGGCGAGAACACCGCCCCGCCGCGCACCTTGTTCTTGCGCTCGGCGGCCTGCTTCTCCGATATCTGCTCGCAGTACAGCTGGAAGCGGGAGAGCTGTTCGGGGGTTCCAGTGAGGACGGCCGAGCGGCGACCGTTGCGGATGGACAGCGCCGGCGGCTGCACCGTGCGGACGTCGCGCCCGAAGTCCTCGAGCAGTTCGGCGATGTGGTCCGGTTCGGCGTTGGTGACCGAAACCATCGGGGGGCGGTCTCCGAGGGCGACGATCCCGCGGCGACGGGCGACCAACGTGCCGGCCGCACCGATGAGCTGGGCCAGTGCCAGCAGATGCACGTCCTCGGCGCCGCCGGCACGCAGCGCCTCGACGGCCAGCACCCCTTGGGAATGACCGGCCATCGCAACCGGCGGAGCCGCAGCCAAATCCAGGCCCTGCCGAATCAACGCGCGGGTCGAGGCGATCTGGGTGAGCAGCACACCGGGTACCGACACCGCCGCCGAGGTCAGCTGGTGGTCGGTGGGCACCGGTTCCCCGGCGGCCAGCGCGCGAACCCAGCGCAGCGGCTCGAACCCGATCGGCCGCACCACGACCAGTTCGTCGGCGACCGGTTCCAGCAGCAGTTCCGCCTCACCGGCAAGGGCGGACAGTTCCGACTCGATACCGGCGGTGGTGACGATCTCCTCGAGACTGGCCAGCCAGGAGCTGTTGCCCTGTCCGCCGAACACGACCGCATAGGGCTCACCGGCGTTGAGTCGGTCCACGAGTGCGTGCACGGCTACCCGATCGACGTCGTTGTCCGCCGGCAGCCGGTCGTATTCGTTGATCGTCACGCGTCTACTTCTCCCTCGGGGGCGGTCTTTCGCGCATTAAGAGTGGCATAAGAATGCGGTTCTTTTTTCGAATTATTTGTTACTGACGAGTTCTACGCGTGAGTAACCGACCTGCAAATATGACCCGCGGTCAGCACGGGGAGGGGCGGCTGGGACAAAGGTCCTGCATGCAGGCGGTTACGCTTGGGTAACCACAACTGCCCAGTTCACAAGGGTATCGTTATCAAATCGTGATCTAACGATCCGGCCGCTCTGGGTGTCTACGATCGGCCGCCCGACCCGCCGTCGCCAGGACACCCGGCCGACAATTGTTTACCGAAATTCCGAACCGATGTTTGCTGGCAAATGGTTACCATTCGGTAGGTTATTCCGGTTCCGCGATTTGTCTAGGACTCCTCGGCCACCCACTGACCGAATTGCGGCTTCAGGATGTTGTTGAGATCCACGCCGACGCCGGCAACCTTGCGGGCGTCGATCTCGAACTGGTGCAGGTGCGCCGCCGGATGCACGAAGCCCTTGGGCGTGCCCCAATTGTGCTGCCAGAACCACGAACCGATCCCGTCCTGCAGCGCCCACTCGATGGTCTTGGAGTTGGCATAGATGCCGACGCGCTGTTTACCGGCGACTTCCTCCCAGGCCCGCAGGTAGGGGGCGACCTGCTGCTTGTACTGCTCATAGCTGGGGTTGTCGTCAATGGAGGCGTAGATCGGCGCAGTGGCCGGGCCGCCGGCAGCGGCGTGCAGTTCCAGTCCGCGCTTGGCGTGTTTGATGCCGGCCGCCTGACCGCCTAGCCAGTCGGCGGTGTCCTGCTTGCCGAACTGGTAATTGGACACGATCTTCAACCCGGCCTGATACAACTCGCGGGCCTCGGCCAGCAGCATCGGTTTGCCCAGCATCCACTGGGCGCCGGGCCGACGATCGGAGACGTAGCGAATGGCGCCGACCCCGCCGGCGGCCTTGATATCGGCGGCGCTGAGCACACCGGCTGCGTAGTCGAACAGCAGGCCCAGGGATTCGGCAGCGGCGGCGGGGGCCGGGGCTCCCGCGAACAGGCCCAAGGCTGCGGGGGCAGCGGCAGCGAATTTGAGCATGGTCCGGCGGGTGATAGCGGAGTCGGCCATGCGCCGACTTTAGGTCACCGCTAACGCGAATCCGGGGATTGTCAGCGTCAGCTCAGCGGCTTCGTCGCGTCTCGCGCCGGTTGGCCTTTTCGATGGCCGAGACCAGTTCGCCCTTGGTCATCGACGAGCGGCCGGACACGTCGAGTCGACGCGCGATGTCGAGCAGGTGTTTCTTCGTCGCATTGGCGTTGACGCCCTCTGCGGTTTGACCGGACGCGTCAGGTCCCCCGCTGCGGGCCCGGTCGTCGGACGGGCCTTTGACGTCCTTGGGCTCCCAGTGGTCCCCCACCTTCTCGTAACTGTGTTTCAGCGCCGCGTAAGCGACCCGGTGGGCCCGCTCCCCTTCGCCGTATTCCTTGACGGCCGAATCGTGCGCCTTGGCGAAGGTGCGCTGGGCGTGCGAATCGGAACGCTGCAATGTGGCGGGCAGTTCGCTCTTCTTGGCGTCACCGCCCCCGGTGGTCTTGGGCATGTGGACCACATACCCGCATCGGGGCTACAGCAATCGGTCGCCGTGGCCGCGCGCCGACTCCAGCAGCAGGCGCCGTTCGGCGGCGGCGACGTTGCGCCGGGTCCGGTCCGCCACGTCCGGTGTGACCGAGATGGACGTGATGCCCATCCGGACCAGATGCTCGGCGAAGTCAGGCCGACTGGACGGAGCCTGACCGCACAGCGACGCGGTGATCCCCAGTCGTCGGGCGGTGCCGATGATCCGCCCGATGGCATCGAGTACGGCTGCGTCGGACTCGTCGTACAACTCGGCACACAGATCCGAGTCGCGGTCCACCCCGAGCATCAACTGGGTCAGATCGTTGCTGCCGATCGAAACCCCGTCGATACCCATGCCGACGTACTCGGGCAGCCAGTGCACCACCGAGGGCACCTCGGCCATCACCCACCGGTGCAGGCCGCGCTGGCGGCCGAGCGGACTGGCGTCGACGAGTTCCAGGCAGCGCTCAAGCTCCCACTTGGTGCGGACGAACGGGATCATCAAGTGCAGGTTGGGATTACGCTCGCGGACCCGGGCCAGTGCCTGCAATTCCAGATCGAACAGGTCGGGGTTGCTGATGTAGCGGTAACAGCCGCGGTAGCCGATCATCGGGTTGTGCTCTTCGGGCTCGAACTTGTCGCCGCCCTTGAGATTGCGGAACTCGTTGGTGCGGAAGTCCGACGCCCGGTACACCACCGGTCGCGGCGAGAACGCCGACGCGACCCGGCCGACGGCGGTGGCGAGTGCGTCGACCAGACTCGCCTGCTCGCCGTGTTCGATGAGGTCCCGCGGATGCCGGTTGTGCAGGGCGTCCTCCAGGATCAGTTCGGCGCGCAGCAGACCGACGCCGTCGACGTCCAAGGCGGCGGCCGCCTCTGCCTTGTCGGGCATCGCGACGTTGACGTAGATCTTGGTGGCGGTCACCTCGGACGACACCGTGACCGCCCCGTTGGCCGCCACCGGTGCGGTCTGGGCACCGCCGGCCTTCTGTTCCTCGACCCGGCCGGCCAGCACCCGTCCGTGGGTGCCGTCGACGGTGACCACCGTGCCGTCGGCTAGATCCTTGGTAGCGGTGCGCGCGCCGACGATGCATGGCACGCCCAGTTCCCGGGCCACGATCGCGGCGTGACACGTCATCCCGCCGGTGTCGGTGACCAGTGCGGCGGCCCGGCGCATGGTGGGAAGCCAGTCCGGGTTGGTCATCTGCGCCACCAGAACCTCCCCGTCCTGTAACCGGGCGCCGTCTTTGACGTCGGTGAGCACCCGAACGATGCCCGAGGCCGCGCCCGGAACCGCGGGCAGTCCCTGCAGCAGGACCTGGTGCTGTTCGGCGGCGGGCTTGCCGGCCCGGTTGAGGGTGGTGATCGGGCGGGTCTGGACGATGTAGGTCTTGCCGTCGGCGATCGCCCACTCGGTGTCCTGCGGGCAACCCGCATGGCGTTCGCTGCGGATTGCGATATCGGCGATCAATCGAACCTCGTCATCGTTGAGCACCTGCGCCTCGGCCTGGGCCTCGTCGAGTTCGACCCGCTGGTCCTTGCCGTCGGCGCCGCGGATGATCTTGAAGGACTTGTAACCCATTCGACGGGAGAGGATTTCGCCGCTCTCCTTGGAGACGACGTAGGTGTCGGGTTCCACCGAACCGGAGACCACCACCTCGCCCTGGCCGAACGCGCCCTCGACCACGACCCGGTCGGTCGCGTCGGTGGTCGGATCGGCGGTGAAAGCGACACCCGAACGCTCCGAGGCCACCATTAATTGCACGACCACCGCCATCGCCGGGTCGGCGGTGAAGCCACGACTGGCCCGGTAGGAGACCACCCGCGGGCCGAACAGCGATGCCCAGCAGTTCTGCACCGCCTCGATCAGATCTGCCTCGCCCCGCACGTTGGTGAACGTCTCGTTCATCCCGGCGAAGGAGGCGTCCGCGCCGTCCTCCCCGGTAGCCGACGAGCGCACCGCGACGTAGCAGTCCGGACCCATCGCGTGGTAGGCGGCCAGGATGCGTTCGCGGACGTCACCGGCCATCCCGGCTTTGAGCACAATGGCTTTCATGTTCGCGCACATCCCGTCGAACCGGTTGGTGTCCAGCGCGTGCAGCATGGCCTCGCGGTGTGCGGCGTTGAGTTCGTCGGAAACCCCGGCACCCTTCATCGACTCCAGATAGGAATCGCGCAGCACCACGAAACCTGGTGGAACCGGCAGCCCGGCGGCCACCATCTCACCCATGTTGGCACCCTTGCCGCCGGCCTCCTCGGCGTCTGCCATACCCAGATTGGCGATGTCTTCGACGTACACGGGCTTTCTCCTCTTCAGGTGGTTAGGCAGATTTCCAGCGCCGCAGCGCCGGCTTCGGCCGGTTCTCGGGTGGTGTCGATGCGGTGCGCCTCCGGCCAGGTGCCGTGGGCGGGATCGTGGGCAGCCAGCGCAGTAGCGATCTCCGGTGTCACCTGGGAGCTGGTCGAGGTGCGGGTGCGGATCCGGTCGACGGTGGCGTGAAGTGGCGCGACGCAGGCGAATTCGGTCATTGCGGCCGAGCCGTCGGCGGCGACGCGGCGGGCCTGCTCCCGGTATCCGGGGTCGGCCCAGGTGCCGTCCAGGATGACCGTGCGCCCCTCGCCGAGACCGGTGCGCGCCTGGCTCAGCACAGCCCGATAGACGACATCGACGTTGGCCGGGCTGTAGAGGCCCTCACCGAGAATGCCTGGTTCCCCTGCTATCTCGCCTCGGGCGGCCAACCAGGCGCGTACATCGTCGGTGGAGATCACCTGGGCGCCGGTGTGGTCGGCGAGGGTGCGCGCCAGGGTGGTCTTGCCGGTGCCCGGTCCGCCACCCACCATGATCAGTCGCACCGCCCCGGCCCGCAGGTGCGCCAGTGCGATGTCCAGGTGGCGGCGGGCGTCGGTGGCGGCCTCCGGATGACCCTGGGTGTGGCGAACGCAGTCGACCTTGGCCCGTACCACCGCGCGGTAGGCGATGTAGAAGTGCCGCAACGAGTCCGGCGCATCGTCATGCGCCAGCGCGAGATACCGGTCGAGGAAGAACTCCGCGAGGTCGGTTCGGCCCAGGTACTCCAGATCCATCGCCAGGAAGGCGGCGTCGTCGACGACGTCGACGTAGCGCAGGTGATCGTCGAACTCCAGGCAGTCCAGCAGGGCCGGCCCGTCGGGCAGACAGAAGATGTCGTCGGCCAGCAGATCGGCGTGTCCGTCGACGACCCGGCCCTCGGCAATCCGCCGGTCCAGCAGCGCGGACCTTCCATCAAGGAAAGCCACTGAGCGGCGCTCGATTTCGTCGACGACGCCGGCATCCAGTCCAGGAACCACGCCGGTCGCGTAGCGGGCGAGTTCGGTCGTGTTCTCCTGCCACCGGCCCGCCACCGCCTCGGGGCGGGCCTGCTCGTCCACCTCGGGGCCGCGATGCGCACCGGCATGGAAGGCGGCCAGGATCTCGGCGATCGCCGTCAACGGGCCGGCCACGTCCTGACCGTGGCGGACCATGGTGGCCAGCCGGACCTCGTCGGGATGGCGGCGCATCACGATGACCGGTTCCGGGACACCGCCAAGTGGCGGGTGGAAGTGGCCGACACCCAGATAGCTGTCCGGCGCCAGACGGCTGTTGAGGGCGACCTCGTGCGCGCAGGCCCGCTCCCTGCTGGCCGGGGTGGAGAAGTCGAGGAAGTCGGTGGTGACCGGTTTCTTCACCTTGTAGGCCATATCGCCGACCAGGATCACCAGTCCGGTGTGGGTTTCAGCGACCTGTGGATGCAGGGCAGCACCGGCCATGGTGTCGATCCTCCCCCGTCGAGTCCCTCAATGCTAGAACGACTGCTCCACCCGCCGCTTGATGCCGAGCAGCATCCCCCGGGTCATCAAGGCCATCACCGGGCCGACGGCCTCGGCGCCCAGTGCCTCACCGGGCACCCGCATCCGCGACCGGGTGCGCACCAGCAGCCGGCAGCGGTCCTCCCAGTGCGGCACGACGTGGAAGGACCAGACACCGTCCAGCGGAATATCCGGCGGCTTCAGCCGCAACACGATCGACTCGCCCTCGATGATTCGCACCACCGGCAGCGCGATGCCGTCGCGCAGCCCCATCCAGCCGCGCGGCGCCAACCGGATCACGTCCCCGACGGCCAGCTGCTGCCATTCGGGATGGATCCGGTCCGCGTTCCGGTGCCTGATCCCGACCAGGTTCTCGAGTTTCTCGTAGCTGTACATCCCGCCACGGTCATGGCCCATCTGCACCAGCCAGGGCCAAACCTGGGCGGCCGGGCCGTCGATCCAGATGCCCTCAGTAGTTTGTGCCACCGGCTGTTCCACCAGCTCGTCACCGGGCAGTGTCGCCTCGCACTCCTCTTTGGTGGTGCCCCAGTTCCGGTAGTACCGGCGCGCCGCCAACAACCCCGCCCCGGCGAGCGCGCTCCCCGCCATCATCCACATGACTCCAGTCTGGCACCGCGCTCGATCCGGACGACAGGACTTCTTTCCCTACCGACGCGAACTCCGCGATGGTCGGATAGTGGAGGGCAGGGGCGGAGCAGGGGAGACGACATGGGGCCACACGGCGGACTTCGGCGACATGAACCACGACGGGTGTTCCGGGACCGCCGGGAGGCCGGCCGGGTACTTGCCGGCATGTTGGGGGCCTACCGCAACCGCGATGACGTGGTGGTGCTCGGTCTGGCCCGCGGGGGCCTGCCGGTCGCCTACGAGGTGGCGTGCGCACTGCGCGCACCACTGGACGCGTTCATCGTCCGCAAACTGGGGGCGCCGGGCCACGAGGAGTTCGCCGTCGGCGCGCTGGCCAGCGGCGGGCGGGTGGTCGTCAACGACGACGTGCTGCGGGGACTGCGGGTCTCCCCCGCCCAACTGCGGGAAGTGGCCGAACGGGAGGCCCGCGAACTGGCCCGCCGGGAATCGGCCTACCGGCAGGGCCGTCCGCCGCTGGACGTCACCGGCAAGGCGGTGATCCTGGTCGACGACGGCCTTGCCACCGGGTCCTCGATGATGGCGGCCGTTCAGGCGCTGCGCGATTGGCAACCGGCCGAGATCGTGGTGGCCGTCCCGGCCGCACCGGAGTCCACCTGCCGGGAATTCGCCGGGATCGTCGAGGACGTGGTGTGCGCGTCGATGCCCACACCGTTCCTGGCCGTCGGGGAATCGTTCTGGGACTTCACCCAGGTCTCCGACGACGAGGTGCGGGAACTGCTCGCCGCCCCGACCACCGGGGCCCCCGCGCCGCAAACCGGGCCGACTCCTGCCGAACTGGTCACCCGCGCCGCCATCGACGCGCCCGGCGGGGTTCCGTCCGCCGAGGTACTGGAGGACCTGATCGGCGATGCGCGGGTGGTTCTGATCGGCGAGAGTTCGCACGGCACCCACGAGTTCTATGAAGCCCGGGCCGAGATCACCAGATGGCTGATCGAGAACAAGGGCTTCAACGCTGTCGCCGCCGAGGCGGACTGGCCGGACGCCTACCGGGTGAACCGTTACATCCGGGGCCTCGGAGACGACGGCTCCGCGGAGGAGGCGCTGGGTGGCTTCGAACGATTTCCGGCCTGGATGTGGCGCAACACCGTGGTACGGGACTTCGTCGGCTGGCTGCGCTGGCACAACGGCCGGTGCGTGGCCGACGGCCGGCGCCAAACCGGTTTCTACGGTCTGGACCTCTACAGCCTGCACCGGTCGATGCAGGAAGTGGTCGGCTATCTCGACACCGTCGATCCCCCGGCGGCGGCGCGGGCGCGGGCGCGCTACGCCTGTTTCGACCACTCGGCCGGCGACGACGGTCAGGCCTACGGTTACGCGGCGGCCTTCGGCGCCGGCCCCAGCTGTGAGCGCGAGGCCGTCGAACAACTGTTGGAGTTGCAGCGAAATGCCTGCGATTACCTCATGCAGGACGGCCAACTGGCGCAGGACGAACTGTTCCACGCACAACAGAATGCGGTGACGGTCCGCGACGCGGAGGCCTACTACCGCGGCATGTTCGCCGGACGGGTGACGTCGTGGAACATGCGCGACAAACATATGGCGCAAACCCTCGACGCACTCATCGAGCACCTGGACTCCGAGGGCGGGCCGCACCCCGGCCCGGCCCGAATCGTGGTGTGGGCGCACAATTCCCATGTCGGGGATGCACGCGCCACCGAGGTCTCGGTGGACGGACAATTGACCATCGGCCAACTGGCCCGCGAGCGGTACGGCCCGCGCTGCCGGCTGATCGGGTTCTCCACCTACACCGGCACCGTCACGGCCGCCAGCGACTGGGGCGGCGTCGCCGAACGCAAGACGGTGCGCCCGGCCCTTCCGGGCAGCATCGAGGAACTCCTGCATGAAACCGGCAAGCCGGCGTTCGTCGTGGCCATGCACGACGGCTCACCCGCCGCGGAAGCACTGGAGGTGGTTCGGCTCGGTCGGGCCATCGGGGTCATCTACCTGCCGCAGACCGAACGGCAGAGCCACTATTTCCACGTCCGCCCGTCGGACCAGTTCGATGCGATGATCCACATCGACCGCACGCGGGCTTTGGAGCCGCTGGAACCGACCAGTGTCTGGGTTGCCGGGCAGAACCCGGAAACCTATCCGACCGGCTTGTAGAAAGGGGTTCGGGTTGAGACCGGACGTCGTCACGCTGTGCATGAACCCGGCCCTGGACATCACAACCAGCACCGAGGTGGTGCGCCCCACCGACAAATTGCGTTGCGCCGCAGCCCGTTACGACCCGGGCGGCGGGGGTATCAACGTCGCCCACGTGGCGCAGGTGCTGGGCGCGTCGTCGGTCGCGGTGTACCCGGCGGGCGGGCCGGCCGGTGAGTTGGTCAACACCCTGCTGAAAGCCGAAGGCCTTGCGGTGCAGCGGGTCACGATCGGCGGGTCGACCAGGGAGAGCTTCACCGTCAACGAGACCAGCACCTCCGGTCAGTACCGGTTCGTCCTTCCGGGGCCGGAGCTCACCGCTGCCGAGCAGGCCGAATGCCTGCTGCACCTGCGGAGAGCGGCGGCCTCGGCGTCGATCGTGGTGGCCAGCGGCAGCCTGCCCCCCGGCGTGCCCGACGACTTCTACCAGCGGGTGGCCGACCTCTGCGCCGAGGAGGATGCGAAGTTCCTGCTCGACACCTCCGGCGGCGGCCTGAAGCACATCAACTCGGGCGTCTACCTACTCAAACCGAGCGCGCGGGAACTGCGTGAATGCGTGGGCCGGGACTTGAGCACCGAAAGCGAACAACTGGCAGCGGCCGCCGAGCTCATCGACCGTGGCGCCGCCGAGCACGTCCTGGTGTCGCTGGGCAGCAAGGGCGCACTGCTGGCCACCGCCGGAGGCGGGCTGCGCTACCAACCGGTGCAGGTGCCGCCGGGCAGCGGGGTCGGCGCCGGCGATGCGATGGTCGCAGGCGTCGCAGTGGGGTTGGCCCGGGGCTGGCCGCTGACCGAAGCGGTGCGGCTGGGCATCGCCGCCGGGGCCGCCATGCTGCTGACCCCGGGCACCGCGCCGTGTACCCGGGAGGACACCGAGCGACTGTTCGCCACCACCCCCAGTCCGGTCGCGGCCGAACCGGTGCCGTGAGAGGCACAATGAACCATGATGGATTCGATGGCTGAAAGGCTCACCGGGCCGTCGATCGTGGTCGGCATCGACGGGTCTCCGGTGGGTCTGCGTGCCGCACTGTGGGCTCTCGACGAGGCGATCGGCCGGGACCTGCCGCTGCGACTGGTGGCCGCGGCCGAGGGTGACGCCGGCGCAGCCCAGTTGGCGGTCAACGCCGCGGCCGCCACCGTTCGCCGAACCGGCCCGCAGGTGCCGCTGAGCACCGAGGTCGTTCCGGGCCGCCCGACACCGGTCCTCGTCGAGGCCTCCCGCAGCGCCGCCATGCTCTGCGTCGGGGCGATCGGCCCGAAGCATTTCGAGCACGCCCGAATCGGCTCGACCACCGCGGCGTTGGCCGCCGCGGCGCACTGCCCGGTGGCGGTGGTCCGCGGCACCGGGCAACCGTCGGGCTGGGTGGTGGTCGAAATCGACCAGACCCCGGACTCCGCCGCGGTGCTGCAGTACGCCGTCGAGGAGGCCCGGATGCGACACGCCCCACTGCGCGTGGTGGGGACCTGGCAGTCACAAGACCACGAGACCGCTCGGCACCACGATTGCGAACGCATGGTCCATGCCCAACTTGACCGTCGGCTCGAGCAGTGGCGGCACCGCTACCCGGACCTCGACGTGCTGCCCGTTGCGGTGCCGGGCAGCGGGTTGCGCTATCTGGCGCAGAACGCCGCAGCGATCCAGTTGGTCGTCGTCGGCGCGCGCAACGCCGCGGCGGTCGAGGAACTTCTCGGGCCACCGGGCCAGGCCGCGCTGCACAACACCGACTGCTCGATCCTGGTGGTAGATCGCCAACGCTTGCTGTGACGGGAGCGCCCGCCGGTTATGGTGAGCGCATGGTCAAGGTCTTCCTCGTCGACGACCACGAGGTGGTTCGTCGCGGTCTGATCGACCTGCTCAGCGCCGACCCCGAGCTTGACGTCATCGGGGAGGCCGGATCGGTAGCCCAGGCGATGGCCCAGATTCCGGCCCTCAACCCCGACGTCGCGGTCCTCGACGTGCGACTTCCCGACGGCAACGGCATCGAACTCTGCCGCGACCTGCTCTCCAAGATGCCCGACCTGCGCTGCCTGATGCTCACGTCGTTCACCTCCGACGAAGCCATGCTGGACGCCATCCTGGCCGGCGCGAGCGGCTACGTCGTCAAAGACATCAAAGGCATGGAACTGGCCACCGCGATCAAGGATGTCGGTGCCGGCCGCTCGTTGCTCGACAACCGGGCCGCCGCCGCGCTGATGGCCCGGCTGCGAGGAGCCGCCGAGCGCTCCGACCCGCTGTCCGGGCTGACCGATCAGGAGCGGGTGTTGCTCGGGTTGCTCGGCGAAGGCCTGACCAACAAGCAGATCGCGGCCCGGATGTTCCTGGCAGAGAAGACCGTCAAGAACTACGTGTCGCGACTGCTCGCCAAGCTGGGCATGGAACGGCGCACCCAGGCCGCGGTTTTCGTCTCCAAACTCAGCCAGCGGCACGGCCGGGACGGCTGATGCCGGACCGGGGTTCCGCCGACGACCAGATCGCTCAACTGCGCGGGACCCTCTCCCAGTTGGCGCTGCGTGAAATGGGCGGCCTGGTGGAGGCCATGCTGGTCGTCGCGGCCGGACTGGATCTGGACAAGACCCTGCAGACCATCATCGAAATGGCGACCAAGATCGTCGACGCCCGATACGGAGCCTTGGGGATCCGCGGGGAAGGGCACGAGATCGTCGACTTCGTCCTCGAAGGCATGGGCGCCGACGACCTGGAAGCGATCGGCCGAGTGCCACAGGGGATCGGCGTGCTTGGCCTGCTGCTCGACGATCCCAGATCGATCCGACTCGAGGACATCGGCAAGCACCCCGCATCGGTCGGATTCCCGCCCAACCACCCGCCGATGCACACCTTCCTCGGTGTTCCGATCCGGATCCGCGACGAGATCTTCGGCAACCTTTACCTGACCGAGAAAGCCGGCGGGCAGCCCTTCAGCGACAACGACCAGGTGCTCGTCGAGGCGTTGGCCGCCGCAGCCGGAATCGCCATCGACAACGCCCGGATATACCAGCAGGCCCAGACCCGCCAGGCCTGGATCGAGTCGACCCGTGACATCGCGACCCAATTGCTCGCCGGCGACGAACCGACCGATGTGCTCCGCCGGACCGCGGTCGAAGTGCTCGGGCTGGCCCAGGCCGACGGGGCGTTCATCGCGGTGTCCGCCGATGACAATCTCGGTACCGACTCCGGCAGGGAGTTGTTGGTGATGGAGGCCGTCGGTGCGGCCCGAGTGCCCAAGCCCGCTCCGACGATCGACGTCGAAACAAGCGTGCTGGGCGAGGTCTTAACCGACCTACGCCCGCGCCGACTACCCGGGATCGACGAACCCGCGCTGATCGAACAACTGATGGACGACGCCGGCCCGGCGATGGTGATTCCGTTGCGCACCAGCGTCGGCGGGATCGTGGTGCTATTGCGCCGCCGCGGAGCCCGGAGGTTCTCGCAGGAGCAGCTCGACATGATGGCGGCCTTCGCCGATCAAGCGGGGCTGGCCTGGCAGCTGGCCAACAGCCAGCGGCGGATGCACGAGCTCGAGGTGATCTCCGAGCGCGACCGCATCGCCCGGGATCTCCACGATCACGTCATCCAGCGGCTTTTCGCCGTAGGTCTGAAACTGCAGGGCACCATCCCCCGGGCCCGGGTACCCGAGGTGCAGACCCGCCTGGCCGACACCGTCGACGAGCTGCAAAGCGTCATCCAGGAGATTCGCACCACCATCTTCGACCTGCACGGCGGATCCTCAGGGACGACCCGCCTACGCCAGCGCATCAGCGACGCCGTCGCAGCGTTCGGCGGATCGGGGATCCGGACCACCGTCGCCTTCGTCGGCCCGCTCTCGGTGGTGGACGCGACGCTGGCAGATCACGCCGAAGCCGTTGTCCGTGAGGCGGTCAGCAATGCGGTGCGCCACGCGCACGCCCGGACCCTAACCGTCAACGTGCGGGTCGAAGACGAACTCAGCCTCGAGGTGATCGACGACGGTTGCGGGATGCCGGCCGACGTCACCCCCAGCGGACTGAGCAATCTGCGCGCCCGAGCCCGCGACGTCGGCGGCGAATTGAACGTCGACACCCCGCCCGGCGGCGGCACAATCGTGCGCTGGGTGGCCCCGCTTCCCTAGGTGTACCGCCCTAGCCGGCCGGCGCCACCGTGCGCGCGACGATCACCGGCATCCGGGCACCGTGGATGACGCTGGTGCTGACCGACCCCAACAGCATTCCCGCGAAGCCGCCGCGGCCGTGGCTTCCCACCACCAGCAACTGGGCCGACTCGGCCTGTTCGATCAGTTGGTGTGCCGGCTTGTCGGCCACCACCACTCGGCGGACCAGGACGTCGGGGTAGCGCTCCTGCCAGCCCGCCAACCGCTCACCGAGGATCTCCTCAGCCCCGGCCTGCAGATTCGACCAATCCGCGCCGGGAAACTCGAAGATCCCGTTGTCGCTCCAGGCATGCACCGCGACCAGGTCCACACCCCGGAACGACGCCTGTTCGAAGGCGATCGCCACGGCGTGTTCGGAGGCCGGCGAGCCGTCCACACCGACGACCACCGGGGCCTGCGAGGGATGCGGCATCAACGGATCCTCGTCGTGGATGATCGCCACCGGGCAGTGGGCGTGGTGCGCCAAACCGGTACTGATCGAACCCAACAGTCCGCGGGCCAGTGCGCCCCGGCCCCGACAGCCCACCACGATCATCTGGGCACCGGTGGAAAGGTCGGCCAGCGTGGGCACCGCAGATCCGGTGACCATCTCGGAGGTGACCACCACGTCGGCTTTTCCGACGGCGTCCTCAACCGTCCGGTGGGCGTTGTCCAGGAGTTTGCGACCCTCCTCCTCCTGCCACTGCAGATAACCCGGCGGCATCGGCACCTCGGGAAATGCCATCACCGCCGGCGGCACCAGAACGTGCACCAGTTTGAGGGCCTCGCCGCGCATGGCGGCGTCACGCGCGGCCCAGTCGACGGCGACCTTCGACGCCGACGAGCCGTCGACTCCGACGATGATGGGCAGACTGCTTGACGCAGTTGACATTTCACTGTCCTTCCTGTCTGAGATGACCCTAACCCGACCAGATGCCTGCGATCAGGGGCATTGGTCCCCTAACCGGTCGACCGCAGGGCCCTGGCTTATCGTCAATGCCATGGTGGCCGATCAGGGACGGGAACAGGCCGGGGAAGCCGATGTGGGCCAGCGGGTCAGGATCGACCCGCGCTACCACGACGCCGTGCTGTTCGACCTGGATGGCGTGGTCACCGACACCGCGGCAATCCACCAGGCGGCCTGGGCGGAACTGTTCGCCGCGTATCAGTTCACCCCCCACGACTACCGGCATTTCATCGACGGTAAACCCCGCTACGACGGGGTGCGCGATTTTCTGGCCTCCCGGGGTGTCGTGTTGCCGTGGGGTGAGGTTTCCGATTCGCCGTCGGCGCAGACGGTCTGTGGGCTCGGCAACCGCAAACAGGAACTCTTCACCGCAAAGATCGCCGCTGGTGTGCCGGTCTTCGAGTCGACGGTGGCGCTGGTCAAATTGGTTCGGGATGCAGGTGTCCGGGTGGGAATCTTCTCCGCCAGCCGCAACTGTGCCACCGTGCTGGAGTCGGCCGGGCTGGCCGGGCTTTTCGAGGTCCGGGCCGACGGGGTGGTCGCCGCCGAACTAGGCCTACCGGGGAAGCCCGACCCGGCGATCCTGCTGGAGGCGGCGCGCCGACTCGGTGTCCGGCCCGGCCGCACCGCGGTGGTCGAGGACTCCGAGGCGGGAGTGACCGCCGCCCGAGCGGGCGGATTCGGTCTGGTGATCGGTGTCGACCGGACCGGCGAGTCAGGCGACCGGCTGCGGGAGTACGGGGCCGATGTGGTGGTTCGCGACCTGGCCGAGGTGCGGGTACGCGGGATAGGCCGGCGGATGACCAGCCTTCCTGACGCGCTGGCGTCCTTCGGGCAGCTGGCCGGCGTGGTTTCGGCGCGGCGCCCGGCGATCTTCTTCGACTTCGACGGAACTCTGTCGGAGATCGTCGACGAACCCGGTGCCGCGGCGCTGGTCCCGGGGGCAGACAAGGCACTGCAGTCGCTGGCGGCGCTCTACCCGGTAGCGGTGCTCTCCGGCCGCGGCCTGGAAGACATTCGGGAGCGGGTCGGCATTCCCGGCCTCTGGTACGCCGGGAGCCACGGGTTCGAGATGGTCGGCCCGGACGGGACCTACCACCGCAACGACACCGCCGCGGAAGCGGTTCCGGTGCTCGAGCAGGCGGCCGCAGAACTCACCGTGCAACTGGAGTCCATCCCCGGGGTGGTGGTGGAACACAAGCGCTATGCGGTTGCGGTGCACTACCGCAATGCCGCACCCGAGGCGGCGGCCACGGTGACCGCGGCAGTCCACACCATCGGGAATCGCAGCGGATTGAAGGTGACCACCGGACGCAAAGTGGTCGAGTTGCGACCGAATATCGAGTGGGACAAGGGCCGGACGCTGCAGTGGATCGTCGACCAGGTGGCCGGCGAGGAACCGCTGCTGCCCATCTTCATCGGCGACGACCTGACCGACGAGGACGGATTCGACGCCGTCCTGCACGACGGCGTGGGAATCGTCGTCCGCCACACCGAGGACGGCGACCGGGCGACCGGCGCGCGCTTCAGTCTGGACAGTCCGGAAATGGTGCGGCAGTTCATCGAGCGACTGGTCGCGCAGTGCGATATCGACCGCCAGATGATGTCCACGCCTTGGTCTTTCACCTTCGGTGGTTACCTCCCCGATCAGGAGCGGCTGCGCGAGGCATTGTGCGCGGTGGGAAACGGATACCGCGCCACCCGTGGCTGCGCACCGGAGGCCGAGGCCGGTCCGTTGCACTACCCCGGCACGTATGCGGCCGGCCTGTACAACCGGCTCACCGACGAGGTGGCCGGGGTCGAGATCGAAAACGAGAGCCTGGTCAACCTGCCGAACTGGCTCTCGTTCAAGTTCCGCATCGATGGCGGCGACTGGTTCGACGTGGACTCGTGCGACCTGCTCTCCTACCGACAGAACATGGACCTCAGGCAGGCCGAACTGACCCGGGAATTCCGGTTCCGCGACCCGTCCGGGCGCACCACCAGAGTGCTTCAACGTCGCATCGCCGCGATGCACCTGCCACACGCCTGCGCCCTGGAAACCACGCTGTGGGCAGAAGACTGGTCGGGCACGGTGGAATTCCTTTCGATCATCGACGGCGACGTCCGCAACGCTGGAGTGGAGCGATACCGCGCCCTGTCCGGCGACCACCTGGTGGCCACCACCACACGTGAACTTTCCCCGGATTCGGCACTGCTGGTATGCCAGACGGTGCAGTCCCGGATCCCGATCGCGGTGGCCGCCCGCACCACCGCGTGGCGGGGCGACGCGCCGTTGGCCGCCGAGGTCCGTTTCGTCGACGAGCCGAGGCGTGCCGGCCACGATCTGCTGGTGTCGCTGAACGCGGGCGAATCTGTGACGGTGGAGAAGGTGGCGGCGATCTTCACCGGCCGCGACCACGCCATCTCCGAACCCGGCGACGCCGCGGCGCGACTGCTGAGGCATCTGGGCCGCTACGGCGATCTTCGAGACGGCCACATCCGGGAGTGGGCGCATCTGTGGGAGCGCTTCGACCTGGCTTTCGACGGCAGCCCGGACGCGTTACGGGTGGCCCGCCTGCACATGCTCCAACTGCTGCAGACCGTCCCGAGTAGCTCCGAGGACCTCGACGCCGGCGTGCCCGCCCGCGGCCTGCACGGCGAGGCCTACCGCGGCCACATCTTCTGGGACGAACTGTTCGTCTTCCCGGTACTCAACCTGCGCTCACCGTCGACCACCCGATCACTGCTGCGCTACCGATACCGCCGCCTCCCGGAGGCGCGACGCGCCGCCCGGGAGGCCGGGTTCGCCGGGGCGATGTTCCCCTGGCAGTCCGGCAGCGACGGGCGCGAGGAGAGCCAGAAGCTGCATCTGAACCCGAATTCCGGCCGGTGGAACCCGGATGCCAGCGCACGCGCCCACCACATCGGGATCGCGGTGGCCTACAACGTCTGGCAGTACTACCAGGTGAGCGGTGATCTGCGCTATCTGATCGAGAACGGCGCCGAGATGTTGGCCGAGATCGCCCGGTTCTGGGTCAGCCGCGCCGAGTTCGACGAAGCCAAGTGCCGCTATGTGATTCGGGGGGTGATCGGTCCGGACGAGTTCCACTCCGGCTATCCCGACCGTCCCTACGACGGAATCGACAACAACGCCTACACCAACGTGATGGCGGTGTGGGCGATCGTGCGGGCCCTCGACGCACTGGACGCACTGCCGTTGCGGAATCGGCTCGACCTGATGGAGACGTTGGGCATCAAGGGCCGGGAACTCGACCAGTGGGACGAAGTCAGCCGACGGATGTACGTGCCGTTCCATGCCCAGGAGTCGGGACCCAGCGTGATCAGCCAGTTCGAAGGCTATGCCGACTTGGCGGAACTGGACTGGCACGGCCTGCGGGAAAAGCACGGCAACATCCAACGCCTCGACCGCATCCTGGAGGCGGAGAACGACAGCGTCAACCGATACAAGGCGTCCAAACAGGCCGACGTGCTGATGCTGTTCTATCTGCTCTCCGCCGACGAACTCCGAGAGTTGTTCGCCCGCATGGGATATCGCTTCACACCGGAGCAGATTCCCACGACCGTGGACTACTACGTCCACCGCACGTCGCACGGATCAACGTTGAGTGGGGTGGTGCATGCCTGGGTGCTGGCCCGCGGCAACCGCGAACGTGCCATGCGCTATTTCCAGACCGTGTTGCTCTCCGACGTGTTCGACATCCAGGGCGGCACCACCGCGGAAGGCATTCACATCGCCGCGATGGCCGGCAGCGTCGACCTGCTCCAGCGTTGCTTTACCGGCCTGGAGACCCGCGGTGACCGGCTGATCCTCAACCCGATGTGGCCGGAAAGCCTCGGCTCCCTTCGCATGCCGATTCACTATCGCGGCTACCGGATGCATCTCACGATCACCGGACGCACCGCCGAGGTCAGCGTCGACCCGGCCGATCATCGACCGATCGAGATCGAGTGCCACGGACGGGTCGAGACGCTGACACCGGGCACTTCGGTGCGGTTCGATTAGGACCGCAGGCAGGCACCGTCGTGCGGCCAGTCCGCGACCTCCCTGAGCGGTCTGCGCGGCGTCGCCGGCAGCGGGTCGGAGCCGACCGGCGCCCAGCCGACTCGGACGAGCATCTGGGGATGACCGCTACCACCGAAAACGTCGGCGCGCACCGCGGCGCGGGTCTCCGGAATTTCCAGCGGATCGGTCATCGGGCAGCTGGCCAGGCCCATCCCCGTCGCCGACAACAGCACCAGACTGGTGGCCTCCCCCGCCCGTAGCCGTGCGAGACAGTCATCGTTCTCGGTGCCCAGCGCCACCGTCACGCCGCTGTCCTCGGCGGGTTGGATCTGCGGCGACTGCTCGATCTGGCGCAGCATCACGCCGGACCGCGCGGCGCGGGCACCCATCAGCGCGACATCGCCCCACGGCACCGGCCACGAACTGTAGGTGCGACGGTCGGTGCGGCGGCGGGTGATCGCCGCCGCCAGCATCACGTCGACATCACCCGGGCTCTGCGGTTCGACGGTCAGCGAAGCCAGGTGATGGGGCGTGCTGGGATCGGGCAGGCGATGCGCGGTGGCGCGCCAGCCCAGGGCGGCCAGCGCGACCGTGCAGTGGTGCAGCGCCGCGCCGCAGCTCAGCAGCAGTCCACGGTTATCCGGATCGGCGTCTGGTAGCTGACGACCGCGGTCGGCGTAGAGGTCCAAACGATCTGAGCCGACCCGCCAGCGCCACGGCTGGGAGTTGCGCATCGACGGGGCGTGCGTCGCCAGGTTGAGCGCCGTACGCAGGGTCTCGGCGTCGGGAAAGTCAGATCTCAACGGTCTCCCCCCGGTCGTGGGTTTTCTTCCCTGATGACAGGGTGACCGCCGTCCCGCAGTCGACGACAGGGACGTAAGTCCCGACTCGGGAGGACTTGGGACTTTCAGATCCGGGGCCGGGCAGGCCTCAGACCGGATTGAAGCCCGAGATCAGCCACTGGTCGCCGCTGCGCTCCAGGGTCACCATGACGCTGCTGGTAGACAGCGCCGGGGTGGGCCGTTCCTTGCTGGTGGTGACCTGGTTGACGAAAACCAGCACGTCGGCGCGATCCGGGCGGATCTGCGAGACGGCGGCGCGGGCGACGTTGGCCTCGGTCTTGACGCCCTTGTCCCGGGACGCGGGGGCAACCACCTTGTCGGTGAAGTCGGTGTAGTAGCTGAGGAAATCGCCGGTCAGATGCGACTTGGCGTTGGCCAGGTCGGCGTCGAGGTTCTCCGGGGAGTACGTCAGCAAGGCCTCGGTGCCCTCCTTGGCGGCGCCGACCACCTGCTCGCGGGCGGCGGCGTCGGTAAGCCGATCCGGCCGGTACACCCACCAGTAGACCGAGGCCGCCGCGATCGCCGAGGCCAGCACGAGTCCGACCGCGACGGTGGCGACCAGGTGCTGCCGGCACCAACCCACCGCGCGGGTCAACGGATTGGTCGGGGGCTCGACCGACGGGGCTTCGTCGACGACGATGAGATCGTTGTCGACGACGGCATCGGTGTCGACGACCGTCGACTCTTCGCTCTGGGCCGACGCGCGATCCGTCTCCGACTCTTCGCTCTGGGCCGACGCGCGATCCGTCTCCGACTCTTCGCTCTGGGCC
>CAZRFC010000005.1:24066-31763 GCA_964598975.1 uncultured Mycobacterium sp.
GACGCGCGATCCGTCTCCGACTCTTCGCTCATGGCACGAACTCCACATCCGACATCTTGCACGTGTCTTCCTCGCAGGCCACCGTCACACTCATCCGGAATGGCCTGGGATCGTTTTCGGCGCCGTTGGCGTTGCTGACTTCCGAGGTGGCCACCACCATGACGATCCCGCGGCCACCTTCGACGGACTCCAGTGCGGCGGCGTTGATTTTGCCGATCGTGACGGCTTTGGAGTCCACCGATGTCTTCACGAAATCGTCTGCGCTGCGCTGGAAGTCATCGTGAAACGGTCCGGTGGTCAGGTCCAGGACACGTTGAACATCGGCCCGGGCCTTGGTGTGGTCGATGGATAACAGTGCCGCCACGCCCTCGCGGGCGATATCGACGAAGCGCTGATCCTCGGCGCGCTGCGCGGTGTCCTTGCCGTGCTGCCACAGCATGAGACCTGTCGCCGCCACGCCGGCGCCGGTCAGCAGGGCAGCCAGTACCAGCGCAGCGGTCTGCCGCCGCCGCGGAGCGCGTGCCCTGGATCTGGCAGCCGCGGCGACGGCGTCGGCCTCAGCGGCTTCGGCCTCAGCCTCGGCCAGTTCGGCCTTGATGTCGGCGATGGAGCCGACCACAGGCACCTCGACGTCATCGACCTCGACGTCGGGGCGCTCGGCAGTCATAACACCGACGATGGTAGAGGTCTCGTGCCAGACTTTTCCGGTGAGGCTCGCGGCGTTCGGCATGTCCCTGGTTGCCTTCGGTATGGCGATTCCGACCTCGGCCAACGCCGAAGGGCCGGTGATGCACACCGTCACCTACACCGTCTACACCGACATCCCGTTCCACGCCGACATCTACTACCGGGATACCGAGCCGCCCAATTTCGCCGACTACAGCCACAACCCCTACCTGTTCAGCCCAAAAGCGGAAGCCGATCTAGGGCCCGGGCAGCCGTGGGTGCTCACCGTACAACTGGCCAACCCGGAGTACTGGGCAATGGTGACCGCCACCAGTGGGCAGTCCAGCAACCCGCCGACCTTCCACTGCACGCTGGCCGTCGACGGCACCGTGGTGGCCAGCGATTCCGGCGCCAAGGGCGCGCTGTGCTCGCTGCGTCACTGGTGATTCGGGCGGCGCCGCCTCACGCGTCGCCGCGCACCCAGACTGCTCGGCCATCAGCGAATGAGCAGGTCAGGAAAAGCCCGTCCGGCGCTTGGGCGACGTAGTTCTCGTAGCCGGTGCAACTGCTGTTGAGTTCCTTGATCCCCACCATCGGCGGGGAGCGGAAATAGCGCGGTTCGTAGCGGCGCGGCGACCCGCAGAACACCAGTCGACCCCAGTCGGTGGTGCCGAAGACGAAGAACCCGGTGTCCCCGCACGGGGCGCCCAGAACGACACCGCCCCGGATTCCGGGCGTACAGAACGCGTCGTTGCACTCGGTGGCCGAAGATGGAGCGGCGGCGACGAGTCCGGCGGCCATCAGCGCAACGGCAGCGGCTACGGTCGGACGCACAGATCCAACTGTCGCACACCACCATGGACTCTGTAGGGCAAGTGACGCGGCAGATGACACAAGGAGGGCCGATGACGTCCAGCGATCCGGAATCGTTGGCCTTGCAGGCCGAACGCGAAGCGGAAGCGGCACAGGCTCGGGCCGAGGCGGCCCGCGCTCGCGCCGAGGAACTGCGCAAGCAACTGCTGGCCGCCGAGAAGGACACGGACCTGACCGTCGAAGCTTTCGACCCCGTACCGGCGCAGCCGCCAGCACCGGTCGGACAGTCGCCCCGGCGACTGGTCGCCGTGGTGATCGCCGCGCTGCTGACCGCCGGCCTGCTGGCCGAGACCACCTACATGCTCGTGGAGCATCACCAGAAGAGCCGGCAACGCCAGCAGATCGCCGAGTACGCCGCAGCAGCCAGACAGGGCCTGATCAATCTGATGTCGATCGACTACGCCACCGCCGACGACAGCGTGCAGCGCGTACTGGACGGCTCCACCGGGCGGTTCCGGGCCAACTTCGAAGAGACCGCAGACGAATTCGTCAAGGCGCTCAAGGATGAGAAGATCGTCACCAAAGCCACCGTCAACGACGCCGCGGTGGAATCCATGACCGACGACTCCGCCGTCGTGCTGCTCTCGGCCACCTCACGCCGGGAAGGACAACAGGCGCCCAAGGACCAGCAGGAGCCGCGACTGTGGCGGGTGGTGCTGACGCTCCAACGCGACGGCGACCAGATCAAGATGTCCAGCGTCGAGTTCGTCTGACGATGACGTCGCAACCCCGACAAGCCCGGTGGCGTGACTTCGCCATAGTCTCCGCCCGACACGGCGCACCCGCCGGCGAGTACGAAGACCTGTGGCGGTGGTCGGTGGACAACCCGGCGCGGTTCTGGCGGGCGGTCTGGGAGTACTTCGACGTCCCCGCCGACACCGGTCCCGCACCGGGCGACGATGGGGTGCTGGCCGACCCGGCCATGCCCGGCGCCCGGTGGTTTCCCGGCGTCCGGCTCAACTACGTCGACCAGGTACTTCGGCATGCGGGCCTGCCCGGTCCGGCGATCATCGGGGTGGACGAGGACGGCACCAGGACCGCTATCGCCTGGTCTGAGCTTCCCGGGCGGGTCGGGGCGGTCGCCGCCGAGATGCGCAGCCTCGGCGTGGGTCCCGGCGACGGGGTGGTCGCCTACCTGCCCGACATCCCCGAGGCGGTGGTGGCGTTTCTGGCGACGGCGGCCATCGGGGCGGTGTGGTCGTCATGTGGACAGGACTATGCGCCGCAGGGCGCGGCGGCACGGCTCGGCCAGTTGCGGCCCAAGGTGGTCTTCAGCACTGCCGGCTACCGGTACGCCGGGCGGTGGATCGACAAACGGACGGATACCGCCGAATTGGCCGCAATGCTGCCCGGTGAGCCGCACCTGATGCTGCTCGACAGCGAGGCTTACCACGCGATCGTCGCCGCGCCCGTCGACCCGGTCGTGACCCCGGTGCCGTTCGACCATCCGCTGTGGGTGCTGTTCACCTCCGGCACCACCGGCCGGCCCAAGGGGATCGCGCACGGTCACGGAGGCGTGGTTCTCGAACACCTGAAAGCAGCTGTCCTGCATGGCGATCTGGGGCCCGGCGAGGTGTTCTTCTGGCAGACCGCGCTGAGCTGGATGATGTGGAACTTCCGGATCGCCGGCCTGCTGTGCGGGGCCACCGTGGTGGGGTTCAGCGGCAACCCGCTCTACCCCGACGCCGACCGGTTGTGGCGGCTGGTCGAAGAGGAGTCGGTGACCTATTTCGGCACCAGCCCGGGGCATCTGCTGGCCTGCCGCAAGGCGAGCCTGCATCCCGGCCAGCAACATGACCTCAGCCGGCTGCGCACCATCGGCAGCACCGGTTCGCCGCTGCCGGCCGACCTGTTCGAGTGGATCACGACCGAGGTCGGCCCCGTTGAGGTGTCCTCGATCAGCGGCGGCACCGATGTGGTCACCGCGTTCGCCGGGGGTACCGCCGGCGTGCCGGCGAGGCCAGGCGAGTTGGCCACCCGCTACCTCGGTGTGGACCTGCACAGCTGGTCGCCACAACGGCAGCCCCTGGTCGGTGAGGTCGGCGAGATGGTGATCACCTCGCCGATGCCGTCCATGCCGGTCGGATTCTGGGAAGACCCGGACGGATCCCGTTACCGCGCCGCCTATTTCGATCACCAGTGGGCCGATGGGCCGGCTCCCGGGGTGTGGCGGCACGGCGACTGGGTGACACTCACCGACCGGGGGTCGATGATCATCCACGGCCGCAGCGACGCGACACTGAACCGCAACGGAATCCGAATGGGATCAGCCGACATCTACGAAGTGGTGGAAGGCCTGGAGGCCGTCACCGAGGCCTTCGTGGTGGGCATCGACGGTCCGGGTGGGGCGTACTGGATGCCACTGTTCGTCACCCTGGCCGACGGCCACCACCTCGACGATGCCCTGGTGGACACCATCCGCACCGCCATCCGGGCCCGGCTGTCGCCTCGGCACGTGCCCGACGACGTGATCGCCGCGCCAGGCATACCGCACACCCGCACCGGAAAGAAGCTTGAGGTTCCGGTGACCTCGATCATGGCCGGCCATGACGCGGTGTCACTGGATCCGCGGGCGATCGACCGCCCCGACCTGATCGACTGGTACCGCGAACAGGGGCGTGCCCACCGTTGGAGTTCGACGTGAAAATCCCTGCACTGCAATGCATTCACCATGTAGCGATCATCTGCTCGGACTATGCGCGCTCCAGGGAGTTCTACACCGGGGTACTCGGGCTCCCGGTCATAGCCGAGCACTACCGCGAGCCGCGTCAGTCCTGGAAGCTGGACCTGGCGCTGCCCGACGGCGGGCAGATCGAACTCTTCTCCTTCCCCCATCCACCGCCACGACCGAGCCGCCCGGAGGCCCAGGGTCTGCGACATCTGGCATTCGCGGTGGCGGACGTGACCGAATGGTCGGATTATTTGCGCTCGCGCGGCGTCGCCGTCGAACCGCTGCGGGAGGACGAGTACACCGGCCGCCGATTCACCTTTTTCACCGACCCCGACGGACTGCCGCTGGAACTCTACGAGACCCCGAGTGAAAGTGTGGACCGATGACACCACCGAACGTCCTCATCTCCGGTGCAGCCGCGGGAATCGGCCGCGCCACCGCGCTGACCTTCGCGCGACGCGGCTACCGCGTCGGCGCCTTCGACGTCGACCTGAGCGGGCTGGCGACACTTCGCGAGGAGGTGACCGGCATTGGCGGTGACATCGAGATCGGCCAACTCGACGTCACCGACGCCGACGACTGGTCGGCGCGACTGGAGGCATTCACCGGATCCTCCCGTCGGCTCGATGTCCTGGTCAACAACGCGGGGGTGCTCAGCCACGGCCGGTTCGAGGAGATCCCGCTGAACAGGCAGCGCCAGATGATCGACGTCAACGTCTACGGCACGCTGGCCGGCCTGCACACCGCCTTCCCCTACCTGCGGGACACCGCGAGGGACAGGGGCGGGGCGCAGGTGGTGAATCTGTGCTCCGCCTCGGCGATCTACGGCCAGCCCGAACTGGCCACCTACTCGGCCACCAAGTTCGCGGTACGCGGCCTCACCGAGGCGCTGGAACTGGAGTGGCGCCGCCACCGCATCAGGGTGATCGCAATGTGGCCGCTGTTCGTCCAGACCGCGATGGTCGACGGCATGGACACCAACAGCACCAAACGACTCGGCATACATCTGAGCGCCGACGACGTCGCCGAAGAGATCTATGCGGCAACGCATCCCACCCGGAAGGGCTTACCGAAGGTGCATTTCCCGGTCGGCCGCCAGACCAAGATTCTGGCCGGGATGGCCCAGGTGTCACCGCACTGGATGGCCCGACTGCTGAACAAGACGGTGACGAAGACCTAGCTTTCGCGAGGTCAGCCCACCGGCCGCGGACCGCGCGGCGGCTGCTGGTTCTGGACGAAGGAACTGCACAGGCCGATATTGCTGGGAATGCATGGGATGCCATTGATGATCGGGGTGCTCACCGGGGCCAAACATTGGGCGGTGTACGGATTCGGCACGAAACCGGGTGCGCAATTCTGGGCCGCGGCGGTGGGTGCCTGCATCAACGCCCCGGAAAGGAGAGCACCACCCCATAGGGCGATCACCAACATCCCAGACCCGCGAACCACGTCGACCTCCGCGACATACCAATTTGCTGAAACCGGCCCGAAATCAGCCTACGCGTAGGATCGCCGCCATGTCTGAACCCACTCTGGACCCCCGCCCCGCCCAGCCGTATCCACCCCAGTACCCCGCCCCCGCCGTCAAGGCCGCCGGGGTTTCGCGACTGCTTGCGCCGGTGGCACTGGTGCTGTCCGTGCTGGCCGCGGCGGGGTCGCTGTGGGCGTTGCTGAAGCCGGCGCCGGAACGCCCGGGGATGTTCGCGAACAACCCCGTCGCGACCGATGCCAAAACCGAGGCCTGCAAGGGTGCACTGCTGGTCGCCGAGGGTGTCGCGCTGCAATCGCGGGCTAACCTGGGCCCGGATCCGGTCGCCCTGGACACCGTTGCGGCCAACACCCGGCTTGCCATGTCCGGCGGGGCGTCCTACCTGCGGGATTTCACCCCGTCGAACACACCGGCCGAAATTGCCGAGCCGATCGGCCTGCTGGCCGTCCAACTGCAGGAGATCGCCCAGCACTTCTTCGTTGGCCAGAGCGGCTCGGTCCCGGAACAGACCGACCGGATGCGGGCGGCCACCGACACCACAAACAAGTTGATCGATCTGTGCAAGTGACTCGGTTGACCGCAGGCTCCATCATCGCGGCCGCGCTGGGAGCGGCGGCACTGACCAGCGGGCTGGCCCCTGCCGCGGCCGATCCGGGCTTGCCCGCGGACCCCCTGGTGCCGGCTCCGGCTCCGGCTCCGGCTCCGGCTCCGCAGGACATGATCGGACAGGCGCTCGCGCAGCTCAGCCAGTCCAGTCCGCTCAACCCGCTCAACGCTCTCAACGATGTGCCAGTGCTGCTGGGACAGGCCGCACTGCCGCCGGGAGCCATCGGCGGCGGGCCTGCGGCCGACCCGCTGGCGCTGGCAGAGTCGTTGATGCCGCAGAACTATCGGATGCCCACGCCCGACCAGATGTCCCCGTACGCGCTGGCACCCAACACCACACCCAGCCCGTTCGCGCGAATCGACGCGTGGAAAGGCGTGCACGCCCTCCTGCACGGCGGCCTGGGCCGGATGCCCGGCGACGAACTTGGTCAGCCACTGCCCGGAACCGCTCCGCCGCCGGACAGCAACCTCCCGCCGGGACTGGAGCAGTTCTACATCCCGGCTCCCCCGGTCGGCTGAAGGGCAGTCCGGCAGTGCTTGCACCGATGATCAACGGCCGTGTCAGCATCCTCGCCGCAGGGCTGGCGGTCGGAGCGCTGGCCTGCGCCGCACCCGTGATGGCCGACCCTGCCCCGGCACCGCCCACGCCCGCGCCCGCCCCTCCCGCCGGGATCGTCCCGGGGATCGGCAACGTCCTGGCCCAGACCGGCGATCAACCGACCGGCCCGTTGGGTCTGCCCGACCTGTCGGCCTACGGCAGCAGCCTGCTGCTGGGGCAGACCGCCCAGCCTGCGCTGCCCGGAACACCGGCCGCGACCGTCCCCGATCTTCGCGCCTTCAACCCGGAATACCTGCTGTCCCAGAACTCCGCCCCGGCCGCGCCGGGCGAAGGAACACCCGCCGCCGGACTGGCACCTAATGACGACATCGACGGCACCGGCCGGATCGCCTTCCTGCGCAGGATCTACGAGATGTACCAGGACGGGGCGCTGCGGGGCGCGCTGCTGGGTCAGCAGCCTGCGGCGGAGTTCGTCGGCGAACCGGCGTCTGCACCGCCCCGCTGAGCATCATCCCGGCTGCTAGCATCGTCGCACTCATGAGCGAGATGGCACCCATCCTGATCGTCGAGCCGGATGACGGCCTCGACCCCGTTCGCGACTTCATCAGCAGCGCCCAAACCACCCTGCTGATAAAGCAATTCACCTTCACCGAACCCAGTCTGATCCAAGCCGTCATCGACCGGAGCAACGCCGGCGTGGACGTTCGGGTGATGCTCAACGCCGCCCGCTCGGGTGGCGACCGGGCCAATGACGAGACGTACGAGCAACTTCAAGAAGCCGGGGTGGCCGTCCAGTGGGCGGCGGCCCCGTGAGGCGGCTGGTCGCGGCCGCC
>CAZRFC010000006.1:0-29677 GCA_964598975.1 uncultured Mycobacterium sp.
CATGGCCTTCGCGATTTCCTCCACGTCCTCCGCGGGATGGACCAGCGCCCCGAAAAGCGACCGTGAGAGCATGCGGATCGACAGGAGTTCCTTGGGTTCACATTGGTGGACCAGGCAATGGGTCGTCCACACCGCATAGAGGGACTCGTTGCCGAGTCCCTTCACACGAGTGGGCAACCCGAGCACCAGGGCACTGGGGTCGACCGGATTCATGCGAGCCTCTGCAAGGTCTGCGGGTTGGCGGCCTCGGACGACGCGGCCGGCAAGTCGATGTAGTAGGCCAGCACTTTGAAGAACTCTGTCTCCTTCAGCGCGTTGAACACCATCGCGGAGTTGACCATGTCGAGAGTCAGCTGTTCCTCCAGGACCCGGTACAACAGCCCGAGCAGCGATGCGCGAAAGTACTGCATTGGCAGGCGCAGCCCACCGGCAATGTTGTGCTGCTTCATGACAATCTCCATCGCTTCAACGAACACTGGGCTCAGCTTGGCCAGCTCGAAGCCGGACGCGTATGCCGAAGGGAAGATGCGCGCCAGAGGTGGCGCCGACTCTCCCTCGGCGGCCACGTCGAACGACTGCAGCACGGCCTCGACGTCCGCGCAGTTCACGCCACGATAAATGTGCTCGCGCGCGAAGAAGCGGCCTACCACCTGCATGCCGCTGGCCTCGCGCCAACTCTCAGGCGCGTTTCGCAGCTCCGGCTGACCGATCAGGAGAAAGAACGGAAAGATGCCCAACTGCTCCAATGCGTTGAAGCAGAAGATCAGATAGCCGTACTGCGAGCGCGTGAGGTTTTGGGCTTCGTCGATGATGACGATGAGCCTCTTGGAGCCGGCGGCCTTGGCTAGGTCGACTAAGTGGGTGTGGCAGCGCCGCCGAAGTATGGCGAGGTCGCGGCCGCTCACGCGCATGCAGCCGGATTGCTGGATCATCTCCTGCACGAACTCGCGTTCGGTCTGCTTCGATTCCAGTTGCTCGGGCACGATCCAGTGCAGCACCGCGATCGAGTAGCCGAGGACTGAGCCGATGGCATTGGCCAAGTACTGCGCCGCCCGCGTCTTGCCATTGCGCTGCTGGCCGTAGACCGTGCCGCCGGGGAGGTCCATGCGGACCCAGCCGGCGACGGTCGCGCACAGGCGGTCGATTTCCGGTGTCCAGACGGTGACGTTGGGCAGCAGGCCCAGCGACGCATTGGCCGGTTCGTTGGAGGGAGTGTCTTGTGTGACCATGACGATGACCCAAGGAAGTTGAATGGAAGATGGCTGGCGGCACCGAGCCGCCGAATTCAGGTAACGCGCAGTGGCCGCCTGGATAGCAGCCAATGCTGCGGGTTTGCCGGTGCAGCGCTCGGCGCCGCCGAAAGCGGCACGCTGACCAAGCCGACCGACGCCGGGCCAGGCCCACCAGGTGGCGCGGCGGGTCCCGTGTCCGTGACGGGTAAAACCGCGATCGACTCGCCCGCCTGCGTCACGTCCCGCAGGTCGGACATCGCCTGCGTCATGTCCGGCCCCATCACATGGTCGTGGCGACGCAAGTACTCGACGAGGTAGGTCAGCTGCAGGGCCGCATTGGGGTCGCGCGGGGCCTTCCGCCGCAAGTGGGCGAAGAGGGCTTCAAGCGGACGGTCATCGGCACGCGGGCCGAGCTCGCCGTCGCGCTTCAACTTGCCGAAGATGCGCCGGACGCGGATGTCGTGCGGAAAGGTTCCCCATTGGCCCAGCGCCTGGATCGGACCGAACTCTTTGCCCTTCTCGTCGAACAGCATCACCGTGCGCACGTTGCGGAAATCGGGGCGCACATACATGATTCGGCCCTTCATGTCGAACCGTTTGCCCAGCGCGTTGCTGGAGTAGCGCTGGTACATGTAGTTGACGTACGGGCGGCGCCCTGTAGGCGTGTCGACGCGCACGATGACCTTGTGCGGCTTGCAGAAGTAGTAGGCCTTGCGCTTGTCGGCCGGCAGGTAGTTGGGCTTGAGCACGCCTGCCGCAAGCAGGCGGCGCAGCCGCTCCAGCGGCGCTACGTTGTGCGCGCCGGCCGCGGGCAAAGCGTTCTCGTTGCGCACGTAGATGTCCAGGATCTGCTCCAGTTCCTCGGCGCGCACCATCGATTCCACCTTGACGGCATGTGTCTTGCGCATCGGGTCCCGCGGTCCTGTGCCCGTGGTGCCCGGCAACTGGTGGACGACACGTCTGGCCTGCAGGCCGAACTTGCTTTCGATGCCGGCTCGCTCGTGAGGAGTCTTCGGAATGCCGAGGATGACTTTGGCGCCGAACAGGTGACCCACGATGTGCTGGAGATCGTCGGCCAAATGAGCGAGCGCGTTGTCCAGGTAGATAACCGATGGAACAGCGAACCGCAACTCCGGGATCATCATGGCCGGATAGCCGGCATCCTGTTCGGCGATGGCGCCGGCGATCGGGGTAGGCACCACCGGCGGTCCATTGATGGCGTCCCACAACAGGATCACCACGTCGTAGCTGGAGACCTGCGCCGCGTACACCTGCCGGCACGCCAGGTTGGCAGTCGTGCCCTTGTGGATGACCCTCAGATGCTGGAAACGCCGCAGCCGCAGGCTCTGCCAATCACCCATCGGCGATGGGATCTCGTAACGTGCGTCCAGATCGATCGACGTGGCGTCAATGATCCAGGCGCCGTAGCCACCAAACTCTCGGTCAGCGGTCCCCTGCCCCTCGCCGTACGCGAGCAGGTCGCCTGCGTCCTTGCCGTATTCGGAGCGGGCAAAGCGCCGTGCGAAATGCGGCATGTAGTCAGTGTCAATCCATTGCCGCAGCGCACGACGCCCCTTCTCACGGGTGTTGAGCGGGTACTCCCTGGCGCCGACGCCAGCCTCTCGGCAGATCTGCTCGAACTTTCGCCTGATGTGACGAAACATCAGGCGATTGGGGCGCAACCCACGCAGGCCGTAGCCATTGAGGTAGGTGATCAGGTTGGGCGCAATCTCCGGGTGGTCCTTCAGCAGTAGGCGGAATGCGCCATAGAATCCTCCCTTGCCATCGGCGCTGGGCGCCTTCAAGTGCGTGCGCTGCGGCGGACCGACATAGGCGCCCTTGACGAACGCCCTGCAGCCCAGGATCTGGCCCTCGGCGTCGCGCTCGAAGGCGCGGCTGAAGATGCGCAGGAATCGGCGTTCGCTGACCTTGGCAACGGCCACGACGTCCCGCAGCGGTTTGTCCTGCAGGTAAAGACTGGTCGCATCCCGCAGGCGCCTGTAGCGCTCCTTCACAGTCGCCGGCAGCAGCGAGTCATCGAATCCCGGCCAAAGGGACATATCCCGGTAGCACTCCGGAACGGCCTTGCGGCCACCCGACGGGCGCGCACGCCGCGCGTCCACGTCAAGCGGGGGAGACGGTCGAGCTTGGTCCATAGCTCACCTCCGCAATGTTGACAGACACGGTTCCATGCCGATACAGGCGAAACAAGGCGGAGTCAAACTGCTCCGGGGTCGGCAGCGGGTAACGCGAGTAGCGCAGCTCGTTCTGCAGTTCGGCGACGCGGATGGTGCCGCTCGAAGGGATCGCAGCGCGGATTTGGTCTTGCTGGTGCAGGTCATCCTGGTCGTGCAGGACCAGGTGTTGGCACATCCGATCCAGGTTGGTCAGCAACGTGGGGTTGGCCCGGATTTCCTGCTCATGGCGGAGCATGGGCACGACATTGAAGGCGGCGGCAACCTGCTCTATCTCCCACCACCACGTAAACGCGCGGCCGCGCTCCTCGCGATGCGTTACGACCAGATCGGCGACCTGCACGCCGTCGCGAAATTCTGTGATGAGGTCGCAATGGATACTGCGCACCTTGCCTTCCTGAAGAAAACGAAGACCGCCGGCCGGGACATGACTGCGAGCGGCACCCGGGCAAAAGTTGCGCAACAGCCAGTTGTCAGCACGCAAAGTCGTGCTGAACTGCATGGGCGTCGCGGTGAACGGATCCATGATCCGGATCAGCCGACAATGGTCCTTCTTGTAGCGGCTGGCCAGGCCGCCGTAGCGATGATCGCGGGCGGCCCATATGGCTGAGTTCGCGGCCGACGCGTCACTGGGCGCAACTGCGCGCCACGGAATAGCTTTTTCCATGGAGAATGTCCTTCTAGATTGGGTTCGGGACCCGGCCGGCCAGGGCGGCTGCCGCCGAGATCAGGGGCCCGCCGCAGGCACACGGCGAGGTGCTGGGACCGCGCGGGGCGTTGACACCCCACAGAAGGACATCCACAATGGGGGCGTTCGGACAACCATTGTTAGGACTGCCGGAAACGGCAGACAACGCCCCTGCGCTGCTACGCTGGGGCGTTTGTCGCTCTGCCCGGTCCTTTTTGACGTCAGGTAACCATGGCATTGCTCCTTTGCTGTCGTGCTGATGGGGTGGGCGACTCGCCAAGTCGCTGCTGGGCGAGCCACACGGCGAGATCCTTAACCAAGGCGAACTTGCCGCGACGATGGTCGATGCCGAATACCTTTATGGGAATCCGATCGCGCGCCAAGGCCATCCGGAATGCACTGGCTGACGGATACCCCAGAGCGGCGTGCAGCGCAGCACCGCCCATGATGGGGCCGTGCAGCCGCCACAAGTCGCTCTCGAGCTGGGACGCCAGTTCAACAACGGCCTTGCTTGCGTCCGGTTGCGCAGGTTGACGCGAGGACATGCGCGGATGCTAAGAGCGGCCTCGTTCTCACGCTACGCGGTAAAGCTGAAAAATAATTTACCGCGTGGACAGCCGGCTGTTCCTGTGCTACCGCGTTCGTTCTCGTCGACGGTGCAGCTGTGCGAAGCGTTGCTGGATGACTGCCTGCTGTCGGACACCGCGCGAACGCTGGCTCCGTGGCAGCGCGTGCGGCACATGCAGATCGTCTGCATTCACAACGTACTGGGGCAGCTCGCGCGCCAGGCCGGTGTGGATCAAATCGAGCGCTTCTTCGAGAGGACCTGGAATCCGACGGGGCCTATCGGCCGGACGATGGGGCGGGGACGGGCCGGAAAGCGCGGTCAGAATCTGCCGACCAATCGCTCGCTATCGAACTTGGAGGATCGGCTCGCGACGCTGTACGACGGGCGGCGGTGGCCACTCCACGTGGACTGCTACCAACTGCTTTGGCTCTCGTTGCTCGTCGAACGCCAGATTCTCGGGTCGGCAGAGGAACTACTCGGCGCGCACCTCGCAGACCCCAAATACCCCGACCTGCCCAATGTCCTGACCATGGGACTGCCGATTCTGGAAACAGGGTCTACTTGGAAATTCGATCTCTGGGTGGGCACGCAACACGCGTCGCTGCCGTATTTGGCAGGGTGTATCGTGCTGATGCGGGTTTGCGCTGAAAAGCGAAAGAATGCGATCGCACATCAAATCGCCGGGGTCTTATGCCAGTTGCTGGCCATACTCGGTCCCGAGTTGCAAGACAGAGGGATCGGCGCCTCGATGCTGCGGTACTGCACCGAGCACATTCTCCCGATTGGCGGAGTGCGCACCACGCCAGATCGTATCGCGCACGCGGCAGCGATGCTCAATCTTGCAGCGCTTGCTCCCTGGATCGATGACGGCCACGTCGAATGGAAGATTCGCAGTCAGGTGATGTCTGAAATCTTGTGGGGCGCCTTCGACACCCACTTGCAGTACTTCTGCGATCCGATGGCTCTCTCGATGCCCCGCCATCTCGTCGCGAAGTGGGCGCGCTCAATGCGCGAGTCTCGCGTTCAGTACAAGGGCAACCGGGCCTGTGCCGAGGCCTATCGAGATCGAGTTATCGACATGCCCGATTTGTTTGGACGCGTTCCGGCTATGGCGAACTGGCTGCGTTCAGATCCTCGCTTCGCAACCACAAGGCGCGCCACCCGTGCGCGCCCGCCGTCCTGGTGCGACGGACTGTCGGGTGTGATGATGGGCAACTACGCCAAAGTGGGTAGAACCGGCGGTCAGGCGCGGCCTTCGAATCCCGAACTAGGTGAGGCCCGGGCGATTACCTTCCTGCAGCCACCACCTGGCGAAGCTGTCAAGGTTAAAGTGTTGTGAGAATTGTTCGTCGAAGTAGTCAATCCATGTATATTTGTTCAAAATATTGAACAAATGATCACTGGCGATAGCTCCTCCGTTCTTCAACTGCAGCTTCTGCTGCAGTTCGGTGACCGGCTGCGGCGGCTTCGCAAAGCACGCAAGCTCAGCGCCACGGAACTGGCATTGCAGGTTGGTATTTCACGTACCACCCTGGCAGCCATTGAGGCCGGTGACCCGGCTCCCTCCATCGGCACGTATTTGCGGGTCATGACAGTGCTGGGTGTGGGCGGCGATCTGGCCATGCTGGCGGGGGATACATTGGGCCCCGCGGTCGCTGGCTCAGCGGCCGCACGGTCCCAGAAGCCAACACCCTCGGTGCATGTCGTCGTCTCTGTAGATACCACCAGGCACAAGGTGCAAGACCTGCAGAGCCTCGCTCTTCATGAAGAAGCTGTTCGGCAAGTCCGTGCTCATCCCGAACTGCTGGCCAAAGCCCAGAAAACGCTGGAGCGCTGGCTCCAATCCGGCAGTCCGCGCTCGGCCGAACTCTGGATTGAATGGCAGGATATCCTGGCCCGGGGAAAGTGGCGCAAGGCGTTGGGAAGAACCCGTCGTGCACAGGAGCTCCGACAGGCATCGCCCCTGGTGACGATCCTGCCCGCCGGCGCAAGAAAACGCATCTTCGCCGAGGTCAGTAGCTTGAAGGCAGGGGTGCATCTGTAGCCACGCGGCTCGGCCCCCAGGACTGGCAACACAACGATTCCGGGTCCGTCGATTGAATCGCAATGGGTTCAAAGGGCTTTCGGAACTTGCTCTCGACAATCGGACAGGGACATGTGTGAGCGCTGCACACACCCTTGGGATGCATACAAAATAGCTTTCGCTTCCAACGTCACTTCCCCTTCTTGGCCGAAGGCCCCTCATGAAAAATCCGCACTATGAGTTTCTGGGCAGGCGCATGCGTGAGTACCACCGCCATCATCCCTGGCGCCTGTCTGATTCAGGCCTGTACATCCCTCATGCCTACTGGAACATGGGGCCAGAAAGTCTCTCGGATTGGGACGACGTAGGTTTCATCCTCAACGGGCGGCGTGTCATTGTCTGGTGGCAGCATCCCCGGGCTATCTACAGCGACGCCATCTCGTCTTTAGCTGAGGAAGAGGCCGGTGACGGTCCGCAGGACGACTGGCTCTTCGAGGGCGCCACCAAGAATTACAAGATGATTGGCAAGTCGAAAAAACGGAAAAAACTGTCCAGTTACACCAGTCGTGCGCCTTCCGAGGCCCAGCAGAAGCACTATGCCAATCTGCGGCAGATTGAAGAGCGGTTGACCGCGGATGGAATTGACCTGGAAGTACGTCCCTCATGGACATGGGAGCGCCTCAGCTGGGCGATGGGCGTGAGCCTCGTGGCACCGCTTGAAGTGCGCAACGAACAGGAAGTCGCAGAAGTGGCTCGCCTGGCTCGCAAACTCATCTTGCGGGAGACCACATTGGCCCAAGAATTTCCGGACTTTGTTTACGACCGAGCAAGCTGGCTGCGAGATCAAAGCCGCGCCCGAACGATCGCGACTTCCGGTGAAGGCAGGCTGCCCTTCGGATCCGAGTGATCCTCACTTCGTATCGTGCAGATCACAAAGCGCCCGCCGTCGAACAGAGCTGCTACCCGTGCAGCTTGCCCAGCGCTTCGCGCTTGCCCGTCTTCAGCACTGCCTGGATACGTTCCAGCTGGGCCGCACGCGGCATCGCCTTCCCGCTCTCCCAACGGGCCACGGAAAGCGCCGAAGCCTCCAGAAGCACCGCCATGGCTTGTTGTGAGATGCCCAACTGTTCCCGCTTGGCCCTGAGCGCTTCGGCCTTGAACTGGAATCGGCGTTTGCGCTGCACCGGAGCTTCGGCGCCCTGGGCTGGCACTTGACCTGCCCCCTCCTCGCGGGCTGCCGCCTTGCGCAGCGCCTTCAGCTGCGATGCCAGGGCCTTCACCTCCCGCTTGAGTGCCGCAATGTCTGCGCGTTGCGCTGTGACAGCCTTGCGCAAACTCCCCAGTTCGCCCTTGATTTCCTTGCGCGCCATGCGCAGGACCTCGGTGCGGAAGGCATCGGAAAAAGCTGTCATCGTTTCAATCCAGTTTGAGAGAGACGGGGTGCATTGCGGGCACCAGCAAAAAGCCGCCCGGGTTCATGCACGGGCGGCTGGTGGAGGGGCTTGTGGTGGGTTTACTTGCCAGCCTTCTCCGCCTTGCGCTTAGCTGCCTTGGGATCGACCACGGCCTTGAACTTCGCGCCAGCCACGAACTTGGGCACCGTCGATGCCGGGATCTTGAGCGCTGCACCGGTGGCGGGGTTTTTGCCCACGCGCGCGGCGCGCTTGGCCGACTTGAACGTTCCAAAACCCACCAGTTGCACCGCATTGCCCTTCTTCACGGCAGTCTGGATTGTTTCGATCAAGGTGTCGAGCACGGCGTTGGCGGTCACCTTGGAAAGGCCATTCCTGGTGGCGAGGATTTCAACGAGTTCGGCGCGGTTCATAGTTCTGGTATGGATGAGATGTGAAGAGTGGATTTATATCCGAAACTCATCTGTACAAGCGGCCGTCGTGACGCCCCGTGGCGTTCTATACCTTCCCAATTCCGTGGAACTGGCCACTCTGCAATGGGTGCACTGGTTCAACCCCACCCAGCTGCTCGAACCCATCGGGTACATCTCGCCAGCTGAGGCTGAGACAAACGACGACGTTTGCAGCGACGGTCGCCTGTAGGCTGGTTGCGGTCGCTCAGGTTTGAAACGTCGAATGACAGCGGTCGCCGAATGCCGTCACTCGAACGCCGTCTGCCGCACTCAAGCGATCTGCTGGACGGGTACGGTGGCAAGTACGCAAACCTGTTGCGCACAAAGACATGGCGCACTCAGATCCAGCTGACTCGATGTCTTGTTGACAGGCATTGAAGCCTACACGGCATCGAAGCCGCCGGAACAAAACCAATCGGAATCGGCCAACGCGTCGAACGTCGCCCGCTGCCAGGAATTTTCATGGACCGCGGCGCAGCTCTCGGCTCGTTCGCGCAGGTGCCGCCTGATGCGCTCGGCAAAGCCTGGTGTGATGGCCATCTTCTTCAGGGCGTATCTCATGTTGCTAATCTCAACCGCAGCGTGCGTCGCGTACAGCGTGCCGAGCCTGTAAATGCGGAAATGGGTCTTCAGACGCTCGACCTGAACTGCATCCCAGTGATTGGGCGAGTTCACCGCGAACCTCACGGCGGCCGGCGTGCTTTCCACGACTTCGCCGAACAGCCATTGCTCGTCGTCGACCTCATCGAAGTAGGGATGGATGGTCTGCTCGCCTGCGTTTGCAGGGACATGGGTGAGCTTGTACTTGTTGCAGTCGCCGCAGGCCGGGACCAAATTGACGGCTGTTACGCCATAGACCGGGAAGCTGGTGATAGGAAGATAGTGGTCAAGCTGGTGAACCGTCCCCTGACCGCATAGCGGGCAGATGTCGTTGACGCATGACTTCTTGAGCTTGGCGTATGTGCTGCGTGTCCTGCTGCTCTTCACGAAGGTACCGTTGTAGACCCGTTCCATCTCCTTGCCGCTGACGAGGTCGCCAACGGTCTTCGTTCCCTTGATGGCATGCAGCTCGGCGCTCTCACCGTGTTCCCGGTACAACTCTTCGGCAGCTTCAACGACGGTTTCGGCCTGCAGCAAGCGCTTCTTCAGATCGGGATCTCTGATGCTGGCAGCACAGAGCTGCAGTACCTTCGCGCCGGACAGGTCAGGCTTTGGCAGACTACGCATCGGCATCCTCGTCGCGTTCTGCGATGAGCGCCTGAACGATGGCCTTCGCTTCGTCGCCCAGCTCTCCGTCGAACTTGTTCAAGACCCGTCGATAGGACGAGCCGTCAGCGACGGCATCTCGCAGGAGCTTGTGAAATCCCGACTGCGTGACCTGCAGACCAAAGACATCCCGTGTCAGGACGCCGATGTTCTCCCCGAAAGTCTTCACTGTCGGACGTTCAACAATCGCGGTACGCCCGCTCCGTCGCAGCTTCCATGCGCAGGATTGAGGTACCTCCTGAAGGACCACCGGTGAGTGCGTCGCCACGATGGCGACCCCGTTGCGTCGCACTAGCAGGTCGGACAGGCAGCGTACAAAGGAAGCGAGAAGCGGCGGATGAAGATGCCCTTCCGGTTCGTCGAGTAGTACCAGCGTTCGTTCATCGACCAGTTCGACGAGGCGAGTCACAGTCAGCAAAACGATGGCATGCCCCGAACTCAACTTCTTGAAGAGGCGCCGCGCGCGTGTCTTGAGACTCACGTCGCTCTCTTCGTCAAGGAGCGACGTGACATCTGCCTCCGCAAAGAGATCGTCTTCTTCCAGAGTCCGGACGGCCGTGCGCCAGCGTTGCGCCAGCACGCCCGACTGGCACCGCGTGAGGCTGTTTGCGAAATCAATCCCCAGATCGTCAAAGGTCTTCGCTGTTGAGCCGCGTTTCGATGACTCCGGATGCCTGAGACCGACCTGGTGGCAACGCATGGGGTCCGCCTCTGCGGGCCCCAGCTCGAACTCGTCGAAAGCGCTGAACGAGACGAGAACCAAGCCAGAGAAGGCAACCGCGCCGCCGGTATCTTCGGCCTGCATTTCGATCGTGCCGGCCGAGTCTCCGTCGTCAGCCTCGCGGCCAAGCAGGGCAAGCGCCAACAACCGCATGCACCGCGTTTTGCCCACGCCATTGCGGCCAATCAGGACATGCACGTTCGTCGGGGGTTGAGACTCCGGAATGACATCAAAGGTTATCGATGTCGGAGGCTTTCGCCCCCGTGCCGGAAAGCTGTACGCGAACGAAAACTTCGTGAGCTTTGCATCGCCGCGGGACAGGCGATTCAGCCGCCCTGCGACGGTCGATTCGACAACGTCGCGAAGGAGTGACTCTCGCATCACCTCCTCAGCGCGGTAGGTCTCGAAGATGTCCAAGTCGGCAGCACAGTCGCGCAGGCCCTTGAGAACGCGCGCTCGAAGCGTTTCGCTAAGCTCGTTCAGCGACTCGTAGTAGCTCTCACTCTGGCCGAGCGAAAAGTAGCTTTCATCCAGGGCGTCGAACCTCTCGTCCAACGCCGGTGCTCGATGACCTTTCGAGACTCTGCCTGCGGGCTGGAGGCCCTTTTGGCCGATCTTTACCGAGCCGATGTGATGAGCTTCTCCGGTTTCGTCGGCGACATGAAGCGAGAACTGCGTCCGGTACTTGCCCCAATCGTCCCAGTTGTCGACGAACAGAAATGCCTGGTTCTTTGATCCACTGGGCACACGGCCGCGGCCATCAATTACGGTGAAGAAAATGGTTGCTCTCCCTAGTTCGCGAGCTACGCGCCCCGACCAGCATAACTGTGTTTCGCCCTCATCTGAAGCTGGTAAGGCCCTCCATCACCGGCCGGCAAACAAAGGGTGAAGGCGCTACGGTCAGTAGCCGTAGACTTCCTGCCGGCGCTTGAAGGCCTTCTGGCTGCCTTCAAGAATCGTGCAGACAATGTCCTTGGTCTCGGTGGTGTCGATCGACCCACGATCCCTGATCACGGACACTTCGCTGGCACCACGCAGCGGGATAATCAGCTCGGCGTCTCCCAGGACGGCGATGTTGGGGTTGTGTGTGACGATGATGACCTGCCGATGCTCCTTGATGCTGCGCAGAGAACGCACGACAGTCTTGTAGATGAACTCGCCGTCAAGATTGTCTTCTGGTTGATCGATGATTAGCGGCACGCGGCTCTTCGAGAACAGCAGCACCGTCAAAAGGATGGCCTGCTGTTGGCCAAGCGAGAGTTTGGCAAAATCGCGGACGCGATAGCCTTTGGTGCCATCCGAGTTCTCGACAACCTGCGTCACCTTGATCTCGGGCCTGTCTTCGAACGCGATGCGCTCCAATGCACACTTGGCCTGCCACTCCGAAAGCTTAGCGATGATGTCGGCGGCGTCAGCCTTGGAGAACACACGGTTGCCGTCGGCATCTTTCAGCTGTTCGAGTGCCGACGCATCTTTCGCATTCACAGCAGCAAGGAGTTGAGCTGGTGAAAGTGTGGCGGCAATGAGAGCCGCGCGTGGAACCTGAGAGGTACGCCAGCTCATGGTGCTCTTAATCAGCTCTTCCATCTCAGGCGCTAGCAAGCCTTCGTAGAACTGAAACTTGACCCGATAGTCCACAACGGCGGCGGCAAGATTGCCGTTCATCGTCGTCGCAAATGCGTGGCGGGCGTTAAAAATCCTCACGCGTAGGCCAGCCCGTTCCTGGATCAGGCGCTTGCGCTCCTTGAATGCCTCCTGCTGTTTCGGCTGGCACTTCTTCAGCTCGGTCAGCCGCGCCTGCAAATCGGCCGCGTCCTTCGTGACCTTGCGGATAAACGCCATGTCGAGCTTGATGTTCTGCTTTTCCAGTTCGCGCCGAATCTCCTCGATCTTGTCCTGCGTCTCCTTCTCGCGCGCGATCCAGACCTGAAGCTGCGCCGTGATCTTGTCGTTCGCGGCGATGACCTTCTGCTTGAGCTGACCGGATAGCATCTCGATCTCTGTCGCAAGACTATCTACGAGCCCCTTGACGACCTCAAACTCCGCCTTGCCGACCGCGAGGCCATTGCCGTCAACGTCAGCCGTCAACTTGCGCAGCTCGCCGCCGGTCAAGCTGTTGGTGATGGACGTGAGAAGTTCACCAAGGTTGTGCTTCAGACCATCGCGAAAACGCCGCTCCTTGGCCAGTTTTTCCTCCAACTCGACGATTTGGCTCGCGTTCTGCTTCTTCAGGACTGCGACCTGTGTGTCGGCGATTCCCTTGGCCTTCTCCGTTGGTGCGATCTGGTTGATGCTCTGCTGCAGCGTCTCGATAACTGCCTGGTTTGCGAGGATCGCATCGCGCAAGGCTTCGTCCTGCTTGCGCAGTTCGCCAAAGTCGATGAAGCCGTCCAAGAACCGCAGCAGGATCGACGGGTCGGTGTCGCAGTGCTGGATCGTGTCAGCCGTTTCGCCTTGTCCATAGCTTTCGATTGCGACAGTCGTCGGCCCTTCCGAATCGGCGTTCATCACATCGCAGAGCTTGCTGCGAGTCAGCGTGTGGCGTTCCCCCACTTCGTCTTCGTAGACGAGTGAGATGACGTCCGGCCACACCTCCGAGTCGATGATGGTGCTTTCGACGACATTGCCTGAAGCCGCGCGAAGCGACTCCAGCAGCGTTGACTTTCCGGCGCCGCGCCCCCCGATGATGCAGGTCAGGTTAGGACTAAAGTGGACGACTTGGTTTTTGAGGAATCCGCCTTCCAGCTTGATACCTACGAACCTCGGCACCGATGCGGGGACAAGGTCCTCGAGGCGCACCCGCGCTGCGGCATCCTTCAGCGCGATCCGCAATGACGCGAACGTCAGGGCCTCCATCTTGAGCCGCGTCAGCTTTCTGTTGCCGCTGGCGTTGCGTCCCAAGGCGTTGAGGGTGTGTGCGTCCGAGGACATCACCTTCGCCAGATCGACGCCGTCTTCAAGACCAAGCGTCGCACATCGGGTCACAACGCAGTTGCGGCGATTGACATCAGTGTCGTCGTGAGAGAACCAGGCGCCGTTCGCGGCATTGGTGATCTCAAGGCCCAACAGGTTGGAGCAGTTGAAGACCTCCTGTTTGAACGCGTCAAATTTCGGGTGCGCCTTCTCCAGGCCACTGTCCAGCTCGATGTGTGCGCAGATGCCGAAGCCGTTGAGCTCTTCGGCGAAGCGGAGGCATTGAGGGATGGTGTTGTGGCAGGCCTTCCGGTCATCCGAAATGGTCAGCTTGCCAAAGAAACGCTGCAGCTGGTCAGCCGTCTCGAAGTACACCAGCAGATGCCCTTGCGGCGTTGACAGCTCCACACCGGGGACAACAAGAAGTCCTTTACCGTCGGCATACTTCAGCGCCGGGCGGACGTTCCCGATGTTGTTGTGATCGGTGATAGCGATGAGGTCGAGCCGCTCCGTGATTGCCGTGTCGACGATGCCCTCAGGCGTCATCGACGTGTCCGTCACGTCGTATGAGCCACCCTCGCCAAAGGAGTGGATGTGCAGGTCCGCGCGCCGAAACAGCGCTCCGTTGGATTCGTTCTGAATCTCTTGTAGTAATGTCACGTGTCCCCCCTGTCGTTAACGTCTCAAGGTTTATAGAGTAGCAAACGTCGAAAGACGGCGCACTAAACCAGAATCCTTGTCGGTCCGTGAGCGTTGTGCCGCCGGCAGTCAATCGACGTTGAACTGAATGAACCACGATCGCCGCGTTCGTGGCCGTCATCGTTCATTCGATGCTCACGACCGAACGACTGCAAACGCTGCGAAGCTGACCTTGATTGCGCTTGGTCAGCTTTAGGCTGGATGCGGTCCTACGAGCCAGCGCCCCGAGCGCCCGCTATGCCCGCGAAACCGGCCTCAAGACAAATGATTCGCGAACCCGGCGTCCCCGCGTTGCTCACCCGCCTTCCACTCCCGCTGGCAAGTCCCGTGTCCCAGACAAGCTAGCTAGCGGCGAAGTAGGTCGGGCGCTCGCGCAGACATCCTCCTAGATTGCGATACCCTTTAGCTGCTATACAGCGAACTATGCCCTTTGATCCGACATCACTTTCAGCGGTACTGGTCAGTCTTTGCAGGGACCAAATACGTCAAGCGGGCCAAAGGTATACGCCCGGCATCGATCCGAACGCGCCCAATCTTCGGATTGCAGCCTTGTCCATCGCCATCGACAACGTCGCATGTGGCGATGCGGCACGAGTGCGCTTTCAGTCGGTCCTCGACGAATTTGCCGAGGCTTGGAACCGCGCCAAGCATCACAGCCAAAGACCCGCGGAGATCGAGCAACTAGTTGACGCCGCTGGCGCATCGCTGCCGGCGATGATGGACCGCCTGCGTTCGCGCGATGCCACTGCGGGCGATGAATGGGCCGACCGGCTGTCTGAAATCGACGCCAGCTTGATGCAGGATGTCGCCCATTGGCAGGCCGAGGAAACCAAGCTGGCCCCGGACGACGGGAGCTACTCTTCCGCGCGCAACACCGTGCGCGCGAACTTGGATGCGATTGGCCGCTGCCTGCGCGTTGTTCGCGATGAAGCGGAGTACGCGGGCAGCCCCTCGTTCAAACTGCTCTCTGATCCGCTCCTGCTCATCGGTGGCGAATGGGGCACGGGCAAGACGCACCTGCTGTGCGATGTCACCAGTGAGCGCCTTGCCCGTGAAGCTCCCACAGTCTTGGTGCTGGCGAAGAACTTCGAGGGCGAAGTGCTTGCAGATATTTGCGCGCGCCTGGGCGAGGCGACTTCGGTCGAGGACAAGTTCGCCGAGCTGGAGGGTGCCGGCCAAGGGGCAAGGGGCCGCACTGTTTTCGTCGTCGATGGCGTCAATGAGGGACGTCGGCGCGAGTGGCGACAGGCGATCAGTACCCTGCTCTCACTTGTTGCCGACCACCCCAACATCGGGTTGGTCGTGACATGCCGGACTCCGTTTGAGGCCGTAGCCATTGAGAAGTCGGATCTGGAGAAATTTCATCGCCTTCAGCATTACGGCTTCGACGACCAGGAGTTCGATGCGCAGGCCGCCTTCTTTCAGTACTACCAGCTGCCATTGCCGGAGGTTCCACTGTTGGACCGCGAATTCTCGCGCCCTCTCACCTTGAAGCTCATCTGCCAGTCGCTGCAGAGCCTGTCGGGCAAAAAGCTGGCAAAGGGCTTCGCAGGTATCGCCTCCGGACAGCGCGGCATGACGTTCGTATTGGAATCATTCGTCAATCGCGTTGGGCAACCAATCGAACACGAGTTCGGGCTGCAGGACAAGGGATGCTGGATCTTGCTGAAGGGTGACGACCAGTTCGCCGACAAGCGGATTGCCGGTTTCGCACCTTGCATGGCAGCGAACCTCCGCGGTTATGTCCTCCCGTCAGAGGCAGACCGCATCGTCGCCGCGAGCCTGCCTTCGTTACGACCTGCTCAACGGCGCCAGCTTCTGGAGGCGATGCGTACGAACGGGCTCATCGAAGAGGACGCCATCTGGTACTCCACGAGGTCCGGACAGCACAAGTCCCGGGTGGTGTACCGATTGCCTTACCAGCGGTTCAGCGACCATTTGATAGCCAGGCACCTGCTGAAGGCATACCTGGATCCGTCGTCCCCTGCTGCCATCAAGGGCAGCTTCGCAGCCACCTCCCCGCTCGCGAAGGTCTTTCGGCTGACCGATCGGAACTTCGGCCACTATGCGGAGCCGGGATGGGCGCAGGCATTGATCACGGAGTTCCCGGAGCGCGTTGGACAGAGGCTTCCTACCAGGCAACGCGAGCTCTTTTTCTCGCTGCCACGGGAAGCACAAGATCTGAACGCCTATTTCGAGCCGTTCATCGATGGCCTGTTCTGGAGAAGTCCGACCGCGTTTACCGAAGGGACGCGGAAGGTCATCAATCAATACTTGGGCGCAAGTTCCCGCGCCTGGGAGCGCGTCGTGGATGCGTTGGCGGCCGTCGCGACGAAGCCCAACCATCCCTACCATGCCAAGCGGCTGTACAAGTTTCTGTCGCGGTACCCAATGGCTGACCGCGACCTGTGCTGGTCCGAATACCTGCGACGAAGATATGCCTCACCGACCATTCATCGGCTGCTGACCTGGGCGGAGAAGCTCGACACCGTGAATATGACTAGGGCCGTGGCCGCCGAGCTCGTGGTGTTGTTCTCCCTAGTCCTGCCCACGGTTGTTCGCAGCGATCGCGACCTTGCAACCAAGGCACTCGTTCTGATCGGTGAGCAACATCCGGACGTACTGTTCTCGCACGCCGTGGCATGCCTGGACTTCAACGATCCGTATCTGCCTGAGCGAGTGCTTGCGGCCGCCTACGGGACGGCCCTGTCGCTGGTCGATTCGAAAAAGGCAGCTTCGTTCAGGCCGCTCCTTGGGGAGCTGGCCCAGAAGCTCTACCTTCAGATGTTCGCACCTCGCGCGCGCCACGCGACGCACCACACGCTCATGCGGGACTACGCGCTTGGGATCATCGAGGTCGCGCAGCGAGCCGGGTGCGTCAAGCTGCCGAAGACGTCGGTCCGCAGCCTCAGCCGACCGTTCCCGAATACCCCGTCGCCATTCACCAGCGATGGAACGCCTGACGACGCAGTCAAGGATGCGATTGGTCACGCTATCCAGATGGACTTCGGCAACTACACCATCGGTCGCCTTATCCCCAACAGGGCGAACTATGACGAGACGAAGCCAGACTACGTGCGGGTGCGAGCAAAGATCGAGAGGCGCATGTTCGACCTGGGGTATCGGGACGAGCAGTTCAAGCACGTCGAGTCAGAGATTGGCCGGAACTCTTGGAACGCTCGCAACGAACATAAGGTTGATCGCTACGGTAAGAAGTATTCCTGGATCGCGTACTTCGAGATGTGGGGAGAGCGCGATGCGAACCGGAAGCTCCCGGATTGGCGCCAGGGTAGCCGGACTGCCGACTGCGGTGCAGATCCCACTTTCCCCAAGGCGCCACCCGATTGGACGCCTCCATTGCCGGACCTCTTCGGTCCGCCTGCTGCGACCACGGAGGACTGGGTCGCCGGCGGGTTCACGCCGAACTGGCACTCGCTCCTGGTGGTCCCCGAGATCAACGGGCATCGAGGCGAATGGGTGCTCGTCGAAGGCTTTGTCCAAGGAGCTGACAGCTCGCACGACCGTGAGCTCTTTGCCTTCCTGCGCGGAGTGTTCGTGGCCAAGAAGGATGTGGACACGCTCCGATCGAAGTTCCTGTCCATTGACTACCCGGGTAACCAGAAGATCCCAGAGGGAGCCGACGAGCACTATCTGTTCGCAGGAGAGCCAAGCCACCGCCACAACTTTGCGCGGCATCTTCTCAAGCGCAATGACCAATACCGTCGGCAGACGGCGGAGGCGTTCGATGAGTACGAGCGTGACTACAGCGCCGGTGAGAAGCGGTCTCTCACCATCAAGATCGCTTCGATGTCAGGCGCGACAACGGGCGACGAGGAGGCTTCTGTCATTGAGTTCGACGTCCCCACCACCCGCCATGTTCCGGGTGTCCGGCTTGAACTGCCGTCCATCCAGTTTGGCTGGGAGTCCTACCACTCCGCGCAGAACACCTTCTCGGGTTTTGACATACCGTCGCCAAGCCTGATCCAGCGTCTTGGCCTCTCCTGCCGCAACCGCGAAATCGACTTCTTCGATGCAAGCGGCCATCCCGCAACGCTCTACAGACAAGCAGGCGAAGGCTATTTTGGCGACAAGCACAAGCTGCTCTACGTCCGGGCGGACCTGCTTCGCCGGTATCTGAAGGAAACCCGCCAGGTCCTCGTCTGGTGCAACTGGGGCGAACGTGACTGGCTGAAGAAGATGGATGGGTATGACTTGCTCCCCAACGAGGGCCGACAGCGAGTCTTTCAAACTCACGCGCACATCCATCGGACTTTTTCCCAATGGTCCGCCAAAGACGGCGTCGTACTGTAGGCAGCAACTTGCTCTAAGTGCTGCGCTCGCGGCGCATCCTCTAGCCGGTGCCCCACCGCCTAATGTCAGGTGCTGGTCGCTTACGTACCAGGCCAGACCGAACCTGCTAGCCAATGGCCGGTTGGTGACGCTTTCCGGCCGCTCGCCCACAACCGTCGTGAGACCGCAATCGCTGGCGGATTCAACCGGTCGCTATGACCTGCCCCCTTCCGCCGTACCAATCAAAAGTGGAAGCCCGGGTTCAAGATTACTCGATAGGGGTTGTGGCTGAAGGGGATTGAGCTGCATCACCGGCGCGCGGGCGATGCAGCTCGGCGAAGCGAGCCGGTGGCATGCGTCCCAGGCTGCTGTGCGGCCTGACCTCGTTGTAGTCCGTTCGCCAGGCTGCCACGGCCATCCTGGCCTGATGCAGGGTCTCAAACCAGCACTCGTTCAGATGTTCGTCACGGAACTTGCCGTTGAAGCTCTCGATGTAGCCGTTCTGCATGGGACGTCCAGGCTGGCTCAGGATGTGGCGGATGCCATGAGCCTGCGCCCATGCCATGAACGCCCGGCTGGTGAACTCCGGACCGTTGTCGGTGCGCACGGCCTGCGGATACCCTCGAAACAGCGCAGCGCGGTCCAGAACGCGGGTGACGTACTGGCCTGAGATACCGAAGTCCACCGCGATGTCCACGCTCTCGTGGCTGAAGTCGTCGGCCACCGTGAGGTACTTCAAACGCCGCCCACCCGAGAGGCTGTCGCTCACAAAATCCATGCTCCAGACCTCGTTGAGCGTGCGCGCCAGTTGCAGCGGCACCCGCTCGTTGACAGGGCGCTTGCCCTTCTTGCGCCGGCGCACAGCCAGGTTGGCCTGCCGGTACAGGCGGTACACGCGCTTGTGATTGACCCCGAGGAACTGCGGACGCAGCAGATCGTGGATGCGCCGATAGCCGAAGCGCCGACGCACGTGTGTGATCTCCACGATCTTCTCGTGCAACTCCACGGTGGCCTGATCGGCCTGCGGCGGATGGCGGTAGCTGTCGCGGGAGAGCCCCACAAGACGGCACGCGCGGCGTTCGGACAGATGGTGTTCGCTGACCAAGATCCGGATCGCCTCGCGCCTGGCCTGTGGGGCTAGCGCTTTACCCCCAGAACGCTCTTGAGGGCGTGCATGTCCAGGTGCGCCTCGGCCAGCAGCCGCTTGAGCTTGGCGTTCTCCGACTCCAGCTCGCGCAGGCGCTGTGCTTCAGACACCTGCATGCCGCCGAACTTGGCGCGCCACTTGTAAAAGGTCGCGTCGCTGAAGCCGCCATTGCGGCACAGTTCCTTGATCGGCATGCCGGCCTCGGCCTGCTTGAGGAAGCCGATGATCTGTTCCTCGGTGAAACTGCTCTTCTTCATGTCCGTCATTCTCCTGGTCGTTGACGGACTTCACTAACTTCAGACTGGTACGGCTGGCGGGGGGCAGGTCAGCTAAACAGAATGTTGATCTCGCCTTTTCGTGTGCAGCCAGTCAAAAATTCCGAGCGAGGGCATTCGATCCATATCGCAAAAGCGGATGCCCTACAGGGTCGGCTTCAACTTGGCACACGATCGCCGGACAGGAATCAATTTCGAGGACTCGATTCTCGTTGCTGCCACATTCCTTCTTCAGGGGAAGGCCCATCAGGCGATAGCGTGGTTCAGATCGGAGAGGCTCAGCCCCTTCGACGGCGCCACGGCCATGCAACTCGTCGAGTGCGGACGCGGTAAGGCCGCGCTCCAATACCTGCAGTCGCTTCAAGTGGGAGACTTGGATGGTTCCTGACGCTGGGGAATCCTGGTCAACGCATGGTCAGCGCCGCATCGGTCTGGCGGTGGGATGGTCACGGGGCCTGCCTGCGGTGAACGCCTGGTCGCCGCCGCTGCCGCGAGCGAAGGGGCCAACTTGACCATTTCAGGCAAGGAATTTGTTGAAAATCAATCGCTTACAGAAAGTCAGCCCTGTCTACCGCCCCATCAGTCGCTCAATAACCACAGTAAATTTGTTAAAGAACCTGGCAACAGCTACATAGATCAATGGTGAAGACACCCGCACTGGAGCTGGCGCAAGCCCCTGTGTCTCACGTGACTGCCGGCTTCGCGGCGCGGCTCAACCGGAGCGAAATCTGATGGCCATAGCCAGACCATTCCTCATGTTTCAGGGCGGCAGCGCACAGGCTGCACTGGACCTGTATTTCAGCACCTTCCCGGATTCCCGAATGGTGCGGGTTGAGCACTGGACTCAAGGCGAGCCTGGTCCTGCTGGCACCATAAAGGTCGCTGTCTTCACTATCTGCGGCCGCGAGTTCATGTGCTCGGACAGCCCGATAAAGCACGCTTTCTCGTTCACGCCTTCGAGTTCCACCTTCGTGAACTTCGACTCGGCGGCGGAACTGGACCGCGTGTTCACCGCTTTGTCGGACGGTGGCCAAATCCTGATGCCTTTGGACAACTACGGTTTCAGCCAGCGGTTCGCCTGGTTGAACGATCGCTTCGGCGTGTCCTGGCAATTGAATTTTCCCGATAAGGAGAGAACGTAATGGCAGAAAAAATCACATCCGAAACGTTGCGCTTTGAACGAGTGCTCGATGCCCCGGTCGAAAAGGTCTGGCGGTATCTGGTCGATCCCGAATTGCGCGCGCGCTGGTTCATGGCAGGGCCGTCCGAACTGAAGGTCGGCGGCAGTTTCGGTCTGACGATGGCTCATGGCAATCTTTCAGACGAAGACGTTGCTACACCGGAAAAGTATCGGCCCTATCTCGGCAAGAGCTGGGAAGAGCGCATCACGCGGTATGAGCCGCCGCATCTGCTGGCGATCACCTGGGAAGACGGCAAAGCCGGTGAAGTCACTTTCGCATTGAGCCCTCAAGGCGACAAGACGCTGCTGGTGCTGACCCACACGGGTTTGCGGGGCCGCGACGATGCAGTCAGTTTCGGCGGCGGCTGGCATTCGCATCTTGCGGTCCTCGAAAGACGCATCAAAGGCGAGGCCGTACCCGACTTCTGGGCGCTGCACGCACAGGCTGAGCAGACGATCGGAAAAGCACTGGGGAATTCCGGCGTCTGAGAAACCTGAGCGATTAACGCTGGAGGCACTATTCGCCGCCATTCACCCCAAGTTTCGCGGGGGCACAGCAGGGTGGCTTGTGCGCGCTCGAGCACGCCACGGGCGGCGATGTTGTCGGCAAGTGTGGTCATGGGACTTACCTCAAAAATATGGATCAAATTGGCCTATAGCGCTTGCTGCCCAAACACTAGCAGCTATCAAAACATGAGTCCCTGCTACTACTTCGACAGGTCAGGCGGCGCTATGCCCGCCAGCCCCTTGTGCTCCACAGCAATGGCCCCGCAGCCCTGCCCGGCGAACGAGCACATGAACTTGCCAAATCGGATTTGCACTTGATCGCAGCGCGTGTTCTTCATGTCATGTTCAGCTTCCACACCTTGCCCTCGCTGCCTGGAACCAGGGGATGATCGTGGCTCAGTCCGGCCACGCCGACCTTGGCAAGGCTTACCGTCTCCAGCGCCTGCCCGTCGCTGGCGCGCACCGGCAGCACATCGCCAGAGAACATCACCAGCGGCAACGTGCCCTGGTTGCGGGTTTGAAAGCTGACCATGCAGGCAGGCTCCTTCTTGTGCATGCCGTCGGCGCCCGTCGCCGTCAGCAGCACCGGCGGCGCGGCCACGGCAGCCGGTGCGGCCAGCAGGGCCGCCATGCACAACGACACGCCAGTCAAAAGATTCACTCGCATGCTGCGCCTCCTTCCTTGGTGATCTGCTTCACGCCCTTCTTAATACCAAAGGCGTTGCCCTCATGGCCTTCGGTCGGCTCGCCCAGCGCGGCCACGCCGTCCCAGCGGAAGCACGCGGGCAGGCTGCGGAAGTTGCTGCCGATGGCTTCGAAGAACCAGGCGGTGCAGGCTTTGTCGTCATTGCACAGCTTTTGGCAGGCGCGCGCATTGGCGTCCTTGCCCATGTCTATGCCCTCGAAGTTCTTAGCCTGGGCCGTCTTGCTGGCGGTCTCACCCGTGGGCCAGATGTTCATGTTCTGGGCGAACTCAGGGCCTTCCACGAACTTGCCGCAGTTGGGGGGCGGTGGGGGCGACGCGGGCGCAGGCGCTGGGGCCTGCGCCACTTCGCGCAGCGCCTTGTTCAGTTCGCCCGCGTCTTTGGCGTCCAGGTAGCGCCCGCCGGTGCTGCTGGCCAGGCATTGCAGTTGCGCCTTAGCCTTGGGGTTCTTGTCGATGTCGAAGCCCACCACGTGGGCGGTGAAATCGACCCCGAGCTTTTCCAGCTCCTTGCCCAAGGCGCAAGGGTCGGCGTGGCAGGTTTCCTCGCCATCACTGACCAGGATCACGGTGGCCTTGCGCTCGCTGAATTTCAGGTGCTCCGCCGCCATCCGCACCGAGGCGGAAATGGGCGTCATGCCCTTGGGCTGCAAGGCGTTCACCGCTTGCGACAAGCTGGCCTTGTCCAGCGGGCCTGGGGCCTTGAGCATTTGAATGTCGGCGCAGTCGCCCTTGCTGCGGTGGCCGTAGGCCATCAGGCCCAATTGCTGACTGGCGGGCCAGGTGGCGAGCATGCTGCCCACGGCTTCGCGGGCGATTTCGATCTTGGCTTTGCCGCCGATCTGGCCCCACATGGAGCCGGATGCGTCGAGCACCAGCATGGACTGGCCCGCGCCCTGCGGCACGGTTTGCGCCGGGGCGCTGGCGGCGCAGGCCAGCAGCGCAGCGGCGAGGGTGGATGTGAATGTGATTCTGGACATGGCAATACTCCTGAAAACGGGGGGGTCAGCGCGCCTCGACCGCGCCCTTCATGCTGCCTTCGGCGGCGGCAGTGATGTCGATCTGCACGCCGCCTTCGGCTTGCGCGCGCAGCGGGCCGGGGCATGGCACGCGCACGGCGTTGACGTCGCGGCAGGCATAGGTGCGGGCGACGAGTTGCAGGCTCGTGCAGGCGGCGGTGTAGCCGTTCAAGCTCATGTCCTTGCGCTTGCCCGCCGTGAATGGTTCGACCAGAGTGCCCATCGCTCCCACAGGCTCAAGCACCTCGCCTGACTGGGTGCGCCATTCCAGTTGGATGAGCAGCGCGCCGACGTCCTGCCGCGTCTCGTTGGCGATAGACCATTGCGGCATGCAAAAGGCTCCTGGGTTTTTGCCGCCCGGCGCTGCGCGGATGACGATGCCGTCGCTGGCGGCTGCGGGTGCCTGGGCCGTTGGTGCCGGACTGGGCGCTGGCGCGGCAGCCTCTGACTGCGCTTTGCCACACCCCGCGAGGGCGACAGCGAGGGCCGCTGCGGCGGCGATCGGGCGGTGTTTGGCTGGCATGGAGTCTCCTCAAAAAGTTACTGCCGCACAAAGGCGAACGGCGTGCTGATGGTGCAAGCCGAAGGCACGCTGACGCGCACCACGCTCTCGCCCTCCATGCGCGTGCTGCTGCGCACGCGCACGTCCCAATGCATGTTCATTGGCTTGCCCTGGCTTGCCCTGGCTTGCGGCCAGCGTGCCGCGCCAGTGGTTGGGGGCCATGCGCTTCCACTCCACCTGCGGGCTGCGGATGATCTGCGAGGCGCTGAACGGGCGCGCAAAGGCGACGGGGCCGGACTGCGGCGCGGGCATTTGCCCGGCAAGGGCTGTGGTCAGGCCAGGCAGGCACTTGCCGCTGGTGCTCGGGCTGCCGTGGGTGAAGCGCCAATGGCCGTCTTGCGGCTGGATTTCGCCGCTGGAGGCGGGCTGGGGTGTTGGCAGGTCGATTTCCTTGGGGCCGGGCCTGTTCGCCTCGACCTCGATGCCGGGTGGCTGGACCGGTGGCCTGCCTGCTGGCTTGGGTGCTGCGGCAGGCGTTTTTGCGGACGGCGGCGGGTCTTTTTGCACTTGCCCGCGGCGCATGACCTCAGCCCCGGCAAAGGCTTCGTCGGCCAAGGGGATGAGCACCCGCGCCTCGTTCTGCGTCATGCCGCTGGTGCATTCGCCTGCGGCGGCGCAGCGCCATACGTGGTCGGGAAAGTCGCGGCTGGCGTCGATGAAGGCGCGCTGGGCCTCGGCCTGGTCGTCCATGCCCAGCACGATGCGCGCCTCGTCGGGCTGCACCGCGCCGCTGCAATGCACGCCCGCCGCGCAGGCCAGGTGATCCAGCGATTGCGCGCCAGCGGCGGCTGCGCCCAGGGCAAGCGTGCCGACGAAGGCGAAGTGGGCGCGCATTGCCATCACCGCTTGGCCGCAGGCTTGCCCACGGGCTTGAGCGTGCCGCAGTCGGCGGACAGGCGGCGGGCCTCGGTGTTCGCGTCGATGCGGCCATGCTGCTTGCTGTTCAGCGTGGCCTTTGTGCTGAAGTGCGTGGCGCTGTGCAGCGTAGTGGTGAAGTCGCCCTGGCTGGGCGGCTCCTTGCAGACCACGCGGCCTGTCCAGGAGTTGCCGCTGCGCTTGACCTGGGTGTAGGTGCAGTCGCCCTCGGTGTGGCCTTCGCGAATGGGGTCTTGCCTGGCGTCCTCGGGGCTGATGCACAGGCGCAAGGCACCGTCCGCGCCCATGCCCACGCCGTGGCCCGCCATCTGCTGCTCCATCATCTTGCGCGCCTCGGGTGGCAGGTTCTTCATCTGCTCGCGCATCTGCGCCATTTGCGCGGCCATGTCGGGCTGGCCGGGCATGCGCATGTCGTGCTTGAACTCCCACAGGCCGGGGTCGATGCTCTGCGACTGGGCGGCCAAGGCGATACATGCGGCGGCGATGGCAAGGGTTGTTTTCTTCATGACTGGCTCTGTCCTTCAGTGATGGTGTTCATGGGTTTTCACGCTCGATATGCACGCGCCAGCGGATGTCGCCGTGCGCATTGGTCAGCGTGCCTTCTGCGGCCTGACCCTTCTTGGGTCGGCGCGCAAAGCGCAGGGTGAAGGGGTCGTCGGAGTCGGCGCTCACGGCCAGGGGCGCGGCCAGGCCGCCACCCTTCACCTCGCGGGCCCGGGCCGATTCGCCCGCAGCGCCCACCCATTCGCAAGGCTCGCCCGCCGGGTCTTCGCATATGGCACGGCCTGCCACCCATTGCAGTTGCAGCACGCGGCTACCCTGCTGCTGGATGATGTGCAGCCGCGCCAGCTCGGCGCCGGCTCGGGTGCGGATACGCGGGTCGTCCCGCGTCACGCGCCAGTTGCCTTGCCAGGGGCCGGGCGGGGTTTCCAGCGCACGCTCCGCGGCGGACTGGCCGTGCTCGGCCAGCGCGACCACGGGCAGGCAGGCGGCGATCAACAGCAGCAGGCGGGTGCGGCGGTGCAGCGGCATGGCTTTGCTTTCACGCATGGGGCGCCCTGGTCAGCAGGTGATGGTCTTGCCGCCGTCATCGATGATGAAGATGACGTTGGGGTGATCCGCCTTCGTGGCCGCGTTGATGATGGTGCACTCGCTGCCGGACAGGGTGGTGCCGTCCTTCACGATGAGCCGGACGGTGCTGTCGCTGATCTGGTAGTCCTTGAACTTTCCGGACATCACCGAGGTGATGGAATACGCAGCGGCATCCAGAGGCGTGTTGCCCTTCATCTTGATTTTGTTCTTGCCGGTGACTTTCTCGACGGCCTGCTGGACAGCCTGGGCAGGCTCCTTGGCCTTGTCGCTGCAGCCCGCCAGGGCCAGCACGGCAAGCAGGGCCGCGCCGCTGGCGGCAAGGGTGTGGTGGAGGGGCACGCTGTTCTCCTGGCGGGTGAATGGGGATGACGGGCGCTTTGCCTTTCACGCATGGGGTCGCATGGTGCCGCCGCAGAACGCGCCCCGCCATATGCCATTCGGCCCATGCGGGGAGGTTGGGCGGCACGCTATCCTCAGCACCGTGAAAAACTTCACAACTCACGGAGACCCCGCCTTGGACGCGCTCGACGGCTTTTCCCTGCTGCTGGTAGACGACCACCCCCTGTTCCGCGACGGGCTGGCCGCCGCGCTGCGCCACCAGGCGCCGGGGCTCCGTGTACATGCCGTGGGCTCGCCTGCCGAAGCGATCGACCTGCTGGCGGGCCTTGGCGAGGGTGACGGCGAAGGTTTCGACCTGGTGCTGCTGGACTACCGCCTGCCCGGCATGGACGGCCTGCGCTGCGCCGCGCTGCTGATGCAGCAGCACCCCGGCATGGGCGTGGGCCTGATGTCGGGCGTGGACGACCCGACGCTGGCCCGCCGCACGCAGGACACAGGGCTGGTGGCCTATCTGCCCAAAACGCTCGAAGTGCCCGCCCTGCTGGCGCAACTACGCCGCCTGGCCCAGGGCGAGCCTGCATTTGCCGAAGAAGCCGCGCCGCCGCCCGATGCCGATCAGCCCACCGGCCCCTACGGCCTGACGGCGCGGCAGATCGACGTGCTGCGCATGCTGGCCTCGGGCGGCAGCAACAAGGAGATCGCCCGCGCCATGGGCATATCGCCCGGCACGGTGAAGAACCACCTGAACGCCATCTTCGCCAAGATGGGCGCGGGCAACCGGGTGCAGGCGGTGATGATGGCGCAGGCGGTGGTGCGTGAAGTCTCCTGAAGAAGCAACAGCCGCCGCCGCACAGCCGGATCGCGTGTTTGCCGACAGCATCGGCTCGCTGTCGCGGGCGCTGCGCGGCTCGGTGGTGTCGAACATCGTGGCGGCGTCGCTGCTGGCGGTGGCGATGCACGGCTGGTATCCGGCGCAGGCGCTGGCCGGGTGGCTGGCGGGGCTGGTGCTGGTGCATCTGTGGCGGCCCCTTTTGCGGGCTGTCCTGCGCCAGCAGCAGCCCGAACCTCTGAGCGCCGCGCGCAAGGCCCGCCGGGTCGAGATCGACGCCTTCATCCTCGCGGCGTACTGGGGTGCGTCGTCCGTCGTGTTCTTCCACCCTGACAGCGACTTGGTGCCGTTCTACTGGGCGCTGGTGCTGGGCGGCACGGCGGCGGGCAGCATTGGCGCGCATGCGCACCACCCCAGGGTGATGTGGATCTTTCTGCCCACGCTGATCGCGCCGTTCGCGCTGCGGGCGCTGCTGGGGGCCGATGGCGACATCCGCTTTCTCGGCGCGGGCATGTTGCTGCTGCTGGCCTACCTGCTGTACTACGGCAAGCAGCATGCGCGCACGCTGCAACGCATGATTGCGCTGCGCCATGAAAACAGCGCCCTGGTGGAAGAGCTGCAAAGCCAGGCGCTGGCGCTGCGCGAAGCCAACGCCGCCAAGTCGCGCTTCTTCGCCGCCGCCAGCCACGACCTGCGCCAGCCGCTGCAAGCCATGAACCTGTACATGAGCGTGCTGCAAGGCGGCCAGAACGGGGGCAGCGATGCGCCCACCCTGGCGCGGCTGGACGAATGTCTGTCCGCGCTCGACCGGCTGCTGGGCGTGGTGCTCGACCTGTCGCGCCTGGACAGCGGCCAGATCACCCCCCAGCCCCGCCCCTTTGCCGTGCAGCCGCTGCTCGACCGTTTGGCGGGCATGTACGAAGCCGCCGCCCGCCACAAGGGCCTGCAACTGCGCGTGCACCCCACCACGGCCTGGGCGGTGAGCGACCCGGCCCTGCTGGAGCGCGTGCTGGCCAACCTGCTGACCAACGCCATCCGCTACACCGAGCGCGGCGGCGTGCTGCTGGGCGTGCGCCGATCCGGCCAGGGCCTGCGCCTATTCGTGGCCGACACGGGCATCGGCATTGCGCCCGAGGTGCACGAATCCATCTTTGAAGAGTTCGTGCAACTGAACAATCCCGCCCGCGACCCCGACAAGGGCCACGGCCTGGGTCTGCCCACGGTGCGGCGCATTGCGGACTTGCTGGGGCACCCCATGGAGCTGCGCTCGCAACCCGGGCGCGGCTCGGTCTTTGCCCTGCGCCTGCCGCCGGCCCCGCCCGGCAGCGAAAGCGCTGCGCCCGAGCCCCCCGCTCCCGCCGTCGCGCCGCTGCAGGGCCGCGTGCTGGTGGTGGAAGACAACGCCCTGGTGCGCGACGCGCTGGTGCAGTTGCTGACCGGCTGGGGCCTCGCCGTGCAAGCCGCCAGCGACGGCGGCGAGGCCTGCGCCGCGCTCGCGCAGGCCAGTGACGCCTTCGACGTGGTGCTGAGCGATTGGCGCCTGCCCGGCCCCCGCGACGGCCTGGCCGTGCTGCGCGAGGCCCGGGCACGCCAGCACCGGCTGAAGCTGGCCGCCATCCTGACCGGAGAAGACGTGCAGTTACTACGCTCGGCGGGCAAGGAGTTTCCCGTCCTGCGCAAGCCCCTGCGCCCCTTGCGCCTGCGCACGCTGCTGGCGCAGTATCTGCGCGAGAGCAAGGCGCCTTGAAAAGCATCCCTTTGAAGGTCTTTTCGCTGCAGCCCGTTTGATTACGCGAGCGGTGGAAACATGGGAGCGCGCAGTGGTCCCACGGTGCGAATCACGTGCAGCGACACGTGCTGCACACCATCCTGCTGTCCCGGCTCACGCCGCTACTGCGCGAGTAGAGTTGTCTCAGTGCGCCGGAAACGCCAGCAGGTACTCGTAGCTCTGGCTGGTGGTTCGTGGATCGCCGGTCACTGGCTGGCGCAGGATGGCCAGCAACTGGTTGCTGCCCGCCACGGGGCGCACGGTGACCAAGCCCTGTGCATCGGTGGCGAGGGCTGTGCCCTTCTCGCCCAGCGACACGCGCACACCTTCCACGGGCTTGTCGTGCAGCAGCACCTGGAACTGCAGACGAGTCCTATGATGGGGCTTGTTGCTTACGACTTTAGTTGCTTACTCGACTGTCGTTGTGTGTGAACCGCCGCAAAAAACGCTTTGGGTGACCCGACCGCAGGGCTATCCAATGGGTCACGTCTTCTCTGGGGCGTGCCCGAACATCGCCCGCTGCTGTTTGGCGGCCCGGTCGTACTGCTGGGCGATGTTGTCGCACACCAGGTCGCACAGCGCGTACACCGAGTCGTCGGCGATGCGGTAGTACACGCTGGTGCCACGGCTTTCGCGCTCGACGAAACCGTGCTGTGCCATGAGCGCCAGGTGGCGCGAGACGTTGGCGGCCGTGTAGCCGCACAGCTGGGCCAGTTCGCCGACGTTGCGCTCGCCGTCGCGCAGCAGGTTCAGGATGCGCAGGCGCGTGGGTTCGGCCAAGGTCTGGAAATACGCGGCGACACGCTCCAGGGCTTCAGGGGACAGGTTTTTCATGGGCGATGTGTTGTGTTCGGAGTGGCCGTCGGCAGTCCGGCAGCGCGCAAAGTGGATTTTTCCGCACAGTAGGCACGTTGACTATTT
>CAZRFC010000007.1:0-3499 GCA_964598975.1 uncultured Mycobacterium sp.
GCCAGGTTGTAGGAGTCGACGATCCACTGCAGTCCGCGCGTCGAGGCGCCCAGTACCGAATTGAGCGTCGGGAGGGCGACATTGACGATCGTTGTCTCCACGTTGATTGCCAGCGAGGCCACCAGCACGACCGTCAGTACGGCGGCCGGGTGGATCCGCCGCGGGGACGCGGCATGAGAGTGCGGAAGAGTCTGGGTTTCGAGGGGCATCGCGGTCCGCCTTATGTTGACAGCAGTAACATCGGCAAGCATGACAGCGGAAGTTAACGCTGTCAACATAAGCGTGGCGGTTAGTTGGTGCCCTCGTCGAAGACGTCGAGCAGACGGTCGGTGATCAGCTGTTTCCGGGCTCGGTCGGCTGCTGCGAGGGGACCGTCGAGGAACAGGACCGCCAAGCCGTGGACGGCGGCCCACGCCGCCTCGTCGAGTCCGTCCCGCCGGTCCGGAGAGAGCACCCCGGCGTCGACGAGGTCGTCGATGCACCCGCTGAGGATCATGAACGGGTGCCGTTCGGGGGCGACGTCGTTGTCGATGTGGTGAATTCCGCCGGGCGCGAATGCGGTTCGGAAGAGTCCCGGTTCGGCCAGTGCGAAGTCGACGTAGGCCTGCCCGGTGGCCCGAAATCGTGCCAGAGCGCGTCGTTGCCGCGGCCCTCGGGTGGGGACGCCCGCAAGCGAATTCTGCATCGCCTCGCCGAGCAGTGTCATTCCGTACACCTGGACGGCACCCAGCAGGGCCTGCCGATCGGCGTAGTGCCGGTAGGCCGCGGAGTTGCTCACCCCGGCGGCCCGTTGGACGTCGCGCAACACCACGGCGTCGGGTCCGCTTGTCCTGGCCAGTTCGACGGCGTGGTCGAGCAGGGCCTGACGCAAATTACCGTGGTGATAGGAAGCGGCCGCCATGTTGACAAGTCTTACATCAGGTCTCGCCTCTAACCTGAACCCGTGACACGACTACCCGATTGGGTTCAGCGACTCGACCTGGAACCGCATCCCGAAGGGGGCTGGTTTCGGGAGACCTGGCGCAGCAACGTGACGCTGGACCGGTCGGCTCTGCCGTCCGTCTACGACGGCGCGCGAAGCGCCGGCACGGCGATCCTGTTCGTGCTGATGGGCGATCAACAATCGGCATGGCACGCCGTTCGCAGCGCCGAACTGTGGATGCATCACCGGGGCAGTCCACTGATCTTGGAGTTCGGTCCCGATCCCGACACTGCGGCGACCCATCTCCTTGGGCCTGACATCAATGCTGGCGAGCATCCGCAGTTGGTGGTGCCGCCGGGATATTGGCAGCGCGCCCGACCGCGCGATCCCGAGCCGACCCTGGTGAGTTGCGTCGTGGTTCCCGGATTCGACTTCGCCGACTTCACGCTGGCACCGGGCTGATCGATGCAGGTGGGATTGCGGCTCGAGGCCGCAAATCCTCGCAGCAGTTAGCTGAGTGGTGGAGGATGTTGTCGCTGCAAACGCCACTTCTTTTCCAGTCCTAGCCAGGAGCTGACATGCCCGCAGCCGATCCGCACGCTGTGCGGCCATCAGCGAGCTGTGCCAGATATGTGGGCAGGGTCGGCGCTCTCGCGGTGGCCCTCGGGGTGGGTTCGGCGATCCTGAGTTCGCCGGTCGGTGCGGCTGACGCCGGTGGCTCCGGCGAAGCGCAATCGAACACCACGGCCTCGTCGCCGCGAGGCTCGTCGACCTCGTCAATGGAGCGGTCTCGTCGCGGCGGCCGGCCTTCGGACGGCGGCCACAGGGGCGACTTCCGAGCGAATTCCCCCGTGCGCGCGGCCGCTGCTGCATCAACGCCCCGCGCCCGTAGGGTCCCAGCGCTCGGGCCGTCGGCTGCCCCGCGCGTCGTTTCGTCAGACCGTCTGAAAGTGACCGCACCCAGTAGTCCCGCAAGCGCCGAAAGCTCTGCGCCAGTCGTGGTGTCGCCCGCATCCGCGCTGCGGGTGAACAGACCAGCGGCCGCAGCGCCGGCCGCGATGGCCCTCGCCCAGCCTGCGGCGGCCGAATCGCTCACCGGTCTCGGACCTGATCCCCTGCCGAGGTTGCGGACCGGCGGCAGCCCTGACGCGCCCACCGCGGGCCCGCTGATGTGGACGGCGCTGGCGGTGACGCGCAGGGAACTCGGAACTCCCGCACGCAAATCGGCTGCCGCGCATCACATTTCCGGCATCGTTCGGCTCTTCTTCGGTAACGGCACAGCCGAAAATCCACACGGCGGCCTGCTCATCGGTAGCGGCTACTCGTGGACCGCACAGACTTGCCCGACCGGCTCCTGCGACGGCGGTAACGCCGGCCTGATCGGCAACGGTGGCAACGGCTACAACGGCGGTGACGGCGGGGACGCGCGCTGGTTCGGCAACGGCGGTGGCGGGGGAGACGGGGCCGATCCGGGCGTCTCGGGCGGAAACGGCGGGCGTGGGGGCAAGATCTTCGGATCCGGTGGCAGAGGAGGTGAGGGCGCCGCGGGACCCACCGTTGGCGGTGCCGGCGGAAATGGCGGCGACACCGGCCCTTTCGGGCTGTGGCACATCTTCTTCAAACCCGGATCCGGCGGAAGCGGCGGCTCCGGCGGTATCACCGGCGGTGCCGGTGGTGCGGGGGGCAACGTCGGCCTGCTGTCGATTTGGGGCACCGGCGCGGCAGGCGGATCCGGCGGTGCCGGGACGACCGGCGGCAACGGCGGCCGGGGCGGGCGAGGTGGATTGCTCGTCGGTGACGGCGGACCCGGCGGTGCCGGGGGTGACGGCCTTACCGGTGTCGACGGGATCTCCTATGGGAGCGTCGGCGGGGCCGGCGGTACCGGCGGCGACGGAGGTGCCGGCGGAAACGGCAGCCGGATCATCGGATTCGGCGGGGCGGGCGGCCCGGGCGGTCGCGGCGGCATCGGCGGTCGGGGCGGCATCGCCGCCGCGGGGGGCAGCGGCGGCACCGGTGGCAACGGCGGGGCCGGGGGTTCGGGGCGGGTGCTGATTCTGTTCGGCAACCAGGCGCCCGGCGGCGATGGCGGCGCCGGCGGGAGCGGGGGAGTCGGAGGCGGCGTCGAGCCGGGTTCCGGGAGTGCCGGCGGTGCGGGCCAGGTGGGTGCGGCGGACGGTGCCGGCGGAGCGGGCGGCGCCGGTGGTGTCGGCGGAACTGCCGGCGGCACAGTAGTTTTCACACCCTTTGCGGCACCGCTGCTGCAGTTCGTGAATGCCAGCCGCACCGACCTGTCCGGTACGGCGGCCAGCCTGCTGACACCGATCAACTACAACGCCGACGTCTTCGCCGATACCCCGTCGATCATCACCGCCAACTACGGGTTCGAGGGCTATATGGGAGTGCCCGGCATGACCGGCACCAGCGAGACGGACCGGCAGATCGCCGCCTCCTACAACGTGGCCTGGGAAACCATCGACCCGGCACTGGCTGCGGCCCAAAGGGCCTACACCTCAGCGGTTTCCACCGACAGCATCAACAGCGTCGACGGTGTCGATCTGCTGCTCGCCGACACCATCC
>CAZRFC010000007.1:3509-22764 GCA_964598975.1 uncultured Mycobacterium sp.
CCCGGTGGTATTCAGCAACCCGGTGCTGCCCACCACCGTTAACCCGACGGACTTTCTGGTCACCCTCAGCGACGGAACCCAGGTGACCCCGGTGACGGCGGCGTTCCTGCCCAACCTCGAATTCAATGAGCGCCAGACCATCGTCATCGCTGGGTACTGGGGCAACCGGCTGCAGCCCGGCGAGCCCGGAGCCCTCTACCCGGTGTCGGTGAGCATCGTCGACGACGGCACGCCGCTGCAACTGCTCACCAACACCGGCCCGATCTCGGGCGTCGGGCTCAGCGTGGCCAGTTCCAACCCCTACGTCATCGGCAACGGCCCGCGCCTGGTGGCGGCCAAGCTCAACTACTTCAGCAACCTCGGCGAGGGCGGGCCGATCGGGGTCAGCCTGGCCTCGCAAAACAACAGCGGCGCCGATCTCTACGGAAGCCAGGCGCAGTACCGGTTGCGGCTCTACACCAGCGCGGGCTTCTCCCCGGACGGCATCGCCAGCCTGCTGCCCGGCGAGTTCTCCCGCTACTTCATCCTGGAAGCCACCGCAGAGGACGGGTCAACCGTATCGATCACCGAGGCCGGCACGCCCGTCACGGTCGGTGGCTTCGGCACGGTCACCGTGATCGGACTGGCCGACCTGGCGCAGGCCGGCACCCCCGAGAACGCCGCCTACGTCGAGGATCACGACAACTACTACGACGTCATCCTGTCCGGCGATCTGGCCGCGATTACCCGGCTGAGCAGCGTGCGCATGCCCTCCTCCGGCGACTATTCGCCGGTGTACAACCCAGGCGGGCCGGGCAACGACCCGACGGCGCCCGGCGCGGCCCCCGGACCGTTCACCGTCCCGAGCAGCGACCACAGCATTGCGGTCACCAATGACCTCAGCGGCAGTCGGGTGGTGACCTTCGTCGAGGTCGACGGTGCGGTCCAGCGCGATCCGGTCACCGGACAGCCGGTCGGCACTCTGATCGGTGTCGCCGTCGAAGATGTCGTGACCGGACAACGGATCAACGCCTACCGCGATCCGCAAGGTCTGGTGTTCTACGCAAGTTTCACGCCTCAATCGCCGTGACGGAGTTCTTGTACGCCCTCGGGACACCTTTCGCCGCCGCGGTGGCGGCGGTCCGTCGTGGCGAGCAGGACGCGGCCCAGGCGGCGAGCGGACTGCTGGAGATGCTCGCTGACACCGAACTGCTTTGGTTGCTCGACGGCGACAAGACGATTCGTGAGACCTTCCGAGGGATACGGGTGCCGTTCACCATGCAGGTCGTGACGGCGGGGCGTATCGATCGGGTCGGAATCCCGGGTGTGCGGTTCACCGACGGACCGCGCGGCGTGACAGTCGGTGAGGCGACCAGTTTCCCGGTGGCCATCGCCCGGGCCGCAACGTGGGACGTCGACGTCGAACGTCGGGTCGCGGCAGCGATCGGTGCCGAGGCGCGGGCAGCCGGCGCCAACTTCTGGGGCGGGCTGTGCGTCAACGTCGCACCCTCGCCCGGGTGGGGCCGATGTCAGGAGTCCTACGGCGAGGATCCGCTGCTGCTCGGTGAAATGGGTGCTGCCGCAGTCGAAGGCGCGCGGCCCTGGGTGATCACCAGCGTCAAGCACTTCGCCCTGAACTCGATCGAGGAGGCCAGGTTCTATGTCGACGTTCAGGTCGACGAGGATGTCCTGCATGAGCGGTATCTGCCGCACTTCCGCCGCACCGTCGAGGCCGGGGTCGACTCGGTGATGAGTGCCTACAACTCGGTCAACGGTCAGTGGGCGGGCGAGAACCCCGCCCTGCTGACCGAGATCCTGCGTGGGCACTGGGGCTTCACCGGCTTCGTTCACACCGACTGGGTGTGGGGCCTGCGTAACCCCGTCGAGTCGGTGTCAGCGGGTCAGGATCTGGAGATGCCGTTCCGGCAGCAGCGGGCCGCTGCGCTTCAGGGCGCGCTGCGGTCGGGAAAGCTCTCTCGCGCAGACGTTCTCACCGCGGCCCGCCGCCTGGTGGAGACCCAGATCCGCTTCGCGGCGCGGGCCGAACCCACCCCGCCGCCCGGCGTCGTCGCCGGCGCCGACCACCGTGCGCTGGCCCGTGAGGTCGCCCAGCGCTCGATGGTCCTGCTGCGCAACGACGGACTATTGCCGCTTGCCGAGGACCGCCTGAAGCGGGTGGCCGTTCTGGGCAGTCTGGCCGATCAGCCGAATTTGGGCGACACCGGATCGTCGAACGCCACACCGCCGGCGACGGTCTCGGTGCTGGAAGGTTTGCGGGAACGACTCGGCGACCGGGTGGTCAGCGCTGGGGAAGACGTCGATCTCGCGCGTGATGCCGATGTCGCCGTGGTCGTGGTGGGACTGACACCGGCGGACGAAGGCGAGTCGCTGGTCGCACTCGATCCCGACACCTTGGGCCTGCTCGGCGGCCCGATGAGGTCCCGACTGTTCGCCAGGCTCTCCGGGGCGGTGCTGAAGTTCCTGCAACGCAACCAGGGCGGTGACCGCCGCGACCTGCGTCTGCGCGCCCAGGACGTCACCCTGATCCGGGCGGTCGCGGCGGTCAACCGCCGCACTGTCGTCGTCGTCATCGCCGGGGGGACTGTCGTGCTCGACCCGTGGGACCGCGACGTCGCAGCACTGCTGATGGCCTGGTACCCGGGAATGGAAGGCGGCCGGGCGGTCGCCGATGTGATCCTGGGCGACGCAGAGCCTGCGGGACGGATGCCTTTCGCGACGCCCCGGGATCAATCCCATGTGCCGCAGGTGAATTGGCGGGCCCGCTCAGCCACCTACGGCAGGTGGTGGGGACAACGCAAGCTCGACCGCGACGGCGTCGATGCCGCCTACCCGCTGGGTTTCGGACTCGGGTTCACCACGTTCACCATCACCGATCTGGCGGTCGGTGCCGTCGTCGGGGAGTCCTTCGACGTCTCAGTGACGGTCACCAACACCGGCGGGCGCGACGGCCGGCATGTGGTTCAGGTGTATGCCCTCCCGGCAGCCGAACAACGCCCGGTGCGCCATCTCGTCGGGTTCGCCTCCGTCCCGGTGGCGGCCGGGGAGGCGGTTCCGGTGACCGTCACCTGCTCCACGCGCCCATTGCAGCGTTGGACCGCAGACGGATTCGTCCTCGATGCGGGTGAGGTCACGGTGGAGGCGGGCGGCTATTGCGGCGACCCGGATGCTGTGCGCGGAACCCTGAAACTCCCAGGGCGGCAGCCCATCTCCTAGTGTGGCCGCACCATCAATCCGGCGACGCCGGCCATCACTGCGCGCGGCACGAACCGGTAGCCATGGGCCTTGAGCTTGTTTGCGGTACCCGGAATGACGCTGGGGCCGCCGCCATCGAAGAAGTAGTTCAGCCCGATCTCGGCCACCTGTTCGGGGGATTGGCGGCCGCTGGTGAGGAATTCCTTGCCGGCGACGTCGAAGAACGCGGTGTCGGTGGGGCCGGGACACAGGGCCATCACCCGCACACCGGATTTGCGGGTCTCGGCCCACACCGCCTCGGTGAACGACAGCACGAAAGCTTTGGTCGCCGCGTAGACCGCCATCGTGGCGATCGGCTGAAACGCCGCCGTGGAGGCCACATTGAGCACACCGCCCTGCTTGCGGGCCACCATCGCGGGCAGCAGTCGGGAGGTCAGTTCCACCAGCGATGAGCAGTTGAGTTGGATCTCGCGGACCACGTTGTCGGGATCCTCGTCGACAAAGGCGTCGTGGGAACCGAATCCGGCGTTGTTGATCAACACGTCCACCTCGGTGCCGCTGCCGGTCAGGTCCTTGGCCAGGGTGGCCGCACCGCCCGGCACGGCGAGGTCGGCGGTGATCACGTCGACCTGGATGCTGGGGTGGTCGCCGCGCAACAGCTTCGCCAGCGCCTGCATCCGGTCCTCGCTGCGGGCGCTGAGCACCAGGTTGTAACCCCTCGCCGCCAGTTGTACCGCGAACTGCTCACCGATGCCACTGCTGGCACCGGTCACCAAAGCCGTCTTGGCCATCACCGCTCCTTTTGTCGTCAGCTATTGCATACCACCGGCCGCCGCGATCAGCGCGGCCGGCAGTTTGATGACATAGCATCAGATAATCTGATGCTATGCTGTCAATCGTGCGCACGACTGTCACTCTCGATGACGACACCGTGGCGCTGATCCGGCGGCGGATGCGCGAGCGGGGAGTGTCCTTCAAGACTGCCCTCAACGACGCGATCCGCGACGGAGCCGAAGGGCGGCCAACCCCTACTGCTTTCACCACCCGGACCGCCGATCTCGGCGTTCCGGTGATCAATCTTGACCGCGCACTGCAGGTGGCGGGCGAACTGGAAGATGAGGAACTGATTCGTCGCCAGCGCCGCGGCGCATGAAGATCGTCGACGCCAACGTCCTTCTGTACGCGGTGAATTCGGCCAGTGAACACCACCGGCCCAGCAAGCGTTGGCTCGACGCGGCGCTCTCGGGCGCCGACACCGTCGGGTTGGACTGGGTCCCCCTTCTGGCCTTCATCCGGTTGACCACCAAGCAAGGACTTTTCCCGTCGCCGCTGCCTCCTTCGGAGGCGATGCGCCAGGTCGCCGAGTGGCTCGGTGCGCCCGGTGCGGTCCTCATCGGCCCGACACCGCGTCACGCCGACATCCTGGCCGGATTCCTCGGCGACGTCGGTGTGGGGGGAAATCTCGTCAACGACGGTCATCTGGCAGCCCTCGCCATTGAGCATCGCGGCACAATCGTCAGCTACGACAACGACTTCGGCCGATTCAGGGGTGTCAGGTGGCTGACGCCGGATGCCCTGCTCTGACGGCACACCGCACGCTGCCGATCTGAGACTCGAACGTTATCGGTTCATGCTCGTTCCAATTGTTCTGCCGTGACACCGTCGAACGGTGGTGACACCGGAATGGAAGAAGACCGACGGCCGGCTGGCCGCCCGTTGCGCGGCGGTCGCATCCTTTGGTGCGGGAGTGATCCACTTCGCCGTCATCCCGACGCACTGGCGTGACTGGGTGCTGTCGGGCCTGTTCTTCGCGGCAGTGGGCCTGCTCCAGGTGATTTGGGCCTTCTTCGCTTGGACCCGCCCCACGGTGCTGGTGCTCGCCGCCGGGGTTTTCGCCAACGCCGGACTCGTCGCGCTGTGGGTGACCGCTTGCACCTCTGGAGCCCCCTTCGGGCCGAACGCCGGTCAGCCCGAGGCGGTCGGTGCCGCGGGCATCTCCGTGCAGTTGCTGCAGTGTTACGTCGTGATGGGTGCTGCCTGGGCGTGGTTCCGCGGCTATCGTGCCGAAGAGGTGTCGGGCTTCAATCGGGCGATGGTGTTGCTCGGCGCCAACACGGTGATGCTAGGTGCGGTGGCGGTCGGGGTGGCCTCCACCATGAGCGGTCACCATCACCACCACGGCGGCCCGGCCGAGATGCACGCGGAAAAACCTGCCAAGTACGAGCCACCCATGGGGGGCCGTCTGGAACCGCCGCCTTCCGCCGAGCAAGGACTACCGGTGACTGATATGGGTCTCGACACCAGCCTCCCGGCTGCGCCGTCGGAGATCGCGCCGACACCCGCCGGCGCCGCAGCGGATGCCGACGGTCACCAGCACCACCATGACTAATGCCCGTGCCCGCTGTGCGGGCGGGTAGGGGGGACCGTCGCCGGCAGGTCGAGGGAAGTGTCGGACGGCGCGGGAGCAGGCGCGCGGGGTGAATAGCTGATTCCGCTGGGCTGGGCGCCGACCATCACGGGGTTCTGCAGTGAAAGGTCGGACAGGTCGACCGCGACGACGGTGTCGTCATAGCTGTTGGTCACCCACGCCCACTTGCCCGACTTGTCGATCACCACGCCGTGCGGTCCGTCGCCGACGGTGACGATCCCGCGGATCGTCATCTTCCTGGTATCGACCACCGACAGGGTGTGGCCCTGGGCATCCCTGCTGCCCTGGTCGGCGGAGACCACCTCCGACTCGTCCGGGGTGAGGTACAGCTGGACCGGGGCGTCGGGCACGGGCGTTCTTCCAACGACTTTGCGTTGCGCCAGATCAACTTTCACCACACTGGGCGGCTTACTGATCCCGGTGTAGGCGTACTTGCCGTCGGCCGTCACGGCCACTTGCGCCGGACCGGACCCGACCGGGACTGTGCCCAGATATGTGTCGGTGGCCGGGTCGATGAGGTCGATCGCCCCGTCCATGGTGTCGGCTACGACGATCACCGAACCCCCGGCCGCCGCGCGCAGGCCGTGCGGCATGCCGTCCACCCTGATCTGCCCGGCCGGGGTGAGCCCGGCGGCGTTGTAGACCGACACGGTGCCCTCGCCGGAATTGGTGACGTAGACCTTGCCGTTGGGCGCCTCGATGACGTGAGCCGGATCCTTGCCGGTCTGGGCCAGCGCCGAAACCTGATAGGTCACCGGATCGATCGCGACCACCACCCCGGCGCTGCTGACCGCGTACACCACCTTCCCGTCCCGGCCGACCTGAACGTTGTGCGGACCTTTGATCCCGGTCAGCGTTGTCGTGACCTGGTTGCTCGCCGCGTCGATCACGGTGAGGCTGTCGCGGCCCTCGTCGGCCACCCACACCGAGCCTGACCGGGGTGGTGCCGTGGAGGCGGGGCGTTCCTCCGAGCAGCCACCCAGGACGGCGATCGCGACTGCGAGACCGATCGCGCACCGCCGTGCTGTCACCGTGATGGCTCCTGTCGGTCGGGTGCTCGTGACGCTACGCCGTCGCGGTCAGCCGTGACCGATGGGCGGGCAATCCATCGGCATGTCGGCGTTGGGTGCAGGCACCTGGGTCAGCTCGCCCAGTTGACCCGGCCGGGTCAGCGGGTTGCCGGACCCGGGGTCGGCCTGCACGGATGGATGGGCCATCGCGCTGCAATCCGTGGTGGGTTCGGACCGGGCCGGAGCGGTACCGCCGATCAGAACTGAAAGCCCGAAGACGCCGGCGAGCGCCGGAGCGGCTGCCACCACGGCGATACTGTGAATTCTCTTGTAGGTGGTCATATCTGCGCCTCCTCTGCGAAGGGCCACAGGCTTGCTTACCCGCTCCGGGCGCCTGACAAACCTGCCGAAATCAGGCACCGAACAGCAGATACAGGCCCGTCAACGTGTAGGCCACCATCACCAGCATCATGGCGAGCTGCCCGCTGAGCTGGTGGCCGACCGGGATGACCCGCAGCGCCTTATCGTGCGCGGCGATCACCGCGACGACGTGTCCCACGACGACGCACCCGACCTTGATGATCCACAGCAGCGTCGGGTTCATCGACAGGAAATAGATCACGTCGCCGGAATCCAGGCCCAGCAGATGCCAGCCCCTGCCCAGGGGATCGGCCAGTCGCACGATCGTCTCCTGGCCCCGCTCGACCAGATAGGAAAGGTAGTGGGCGAAGATGTAGCCCACCACGATGGGGATGAGGCAGTGCGCCAGCCGGCCGGGCAACTGTCGTCGCTGATCGGCGGTCACGCCGCCGGTCGCGCGGGCCGCAGCCGAGAACGTCCCTCCCACAACGACAACGAAGAGCAGCAGTCCCAGCGTCCGCAGCGCGGAGCCGCCCCCGGACTCCCCGACTATCGGGACGGCCGCAGCGTTCCGGTCGACGAAATCTCGGAACCCCTTGGACTGGGAGAAGCTGTCGAAAGCGGTGGACCCGAGCAGCACCGCCATCACCGCGACGACTCCCGGCCGCACCGGCATGGTGGGCAGATGATCGAGCGGATTGCCCACCACGATGCGGCCGGTGTCGCGGTTGCGTCGGAACGGCGCCAGCCGTGAGACGGCCACGCTGTACGCCTCGAAGGGGTCGGCCCGGGCGAACCACCTCGAACCGAACACCGCCGCGCCCAACAGCATTGCGATGGCGTAGCAGAGGACCCACACCTTGATCGCCGTCAGCGAACCGGGGTCGGGACTGGCCAATTCGAGCCACACGAAGGCGAACAGGCCGACGACCGCGGGCCAGTAGCCCGCGCCGGCCGGGTAGTCCCGACGGCCGCCCTTGCTGTTGCCCTTGCCGCCGACAAGCCGCCACAGCGTGCGGACGGGGGAGATCACCCTCCAGATCGGGCCGATGAACACCGAGACGGCGACCAGTCCGACCCACAGCAACACGTAGAACGTTCCCGGCAAGGCGTTGTCGCTGTTCTGCGGTCCCCACACGGCCGCCACGCCAACCCAGATCGTGATCAGCATGGCGACCGCCGCCAGGGCAGCCCGGACCACCCGGGAGTCGACCATGCCGGTCACCCAACCGGGCAACGCGCGGCCCGGCTTGGCCGGATCGAACTTCGGTGTCCGCCATGCCACCGCGACGACGGCGAAGGTCAGGATCAACGCCCACACGCCACCGACCAGTGCGTAGGTGAGCGGGACCGGCAGATCGGTCGATCCGCCGACCCCGTGAGCCAGAACCGTCTCGGTGGAGTCGGTCATCCGGGCAGCACCGTGATGGTCACGATCGTCCGATTCAGTTCGTGCAGTTCAATATCCACCCTTCCGGGAACGTCCACGGTGAACTCGAACCGCTGATCGGGCCGGGCCTGGATGTCGAAGACGTGTTCCGGCACCGAATGCACGTGCACGCTGTCCGGGGTGTCGCTGCTTACCTCGAGCACGATCGGCTGGCCCGCTCGTGCCGTCTCCTCGGCGTTGGTCGGTGTCACCGCGCCCGCAGCGATGGTGACGGGGATTACCGTCGCCGCGTTCGGCGAACTGGCCGCAGAACTGGCCGAAGTGGCAGCGGCGGAGATTGATTCGACAGCGGTCGATTCCGCCGCAGTTGTCGGCGCCGAGCCGCAACCGGTCGCCACCAGGACGGCCGCCGCCGCGGTCAGGACGAACGAAGACGTGCGCTTCATCGTTCTCAGCTCGCGGAGGTGGTGGTCAGTGCCGCCCCCGAGGAATCCGCCGCGGCCGGTCGGCGGGATGCCCGGTCGATCGCGAACGCGCCGAGCCCCAGGCCGACCACCGAAAGGCCGAGCGCAGTCCAGGAGACGACCGGCAACAGGCCACCGGCGGACTTCTCGCCGATCGTCACCGTCGGCACCGGGAACTTCGGCTTCTCGGCACCGGTGGTCTGCTCCGTCCACGCCTCGCTGGTGCCGTCGGAGAAGGTCTGCGTGGTGGGCAGCGCCAGGGTGTCGGCGTCCGGCATCGGGCCGACGTAGAGGGCGAATTCCTGGAACTGACCCTGTGGGATGCCACCGCCGGGGTCAGCTGTCCAGGTCACTGTGTCGACCACTTCGTTGACCGGGCTGCCGTCGTCCTTGCGAAGCGGCGGGTCGATCTTGCGCTTCTGGATGTCAAGCGTCCAGCCCGCCACCGGTTCTGCACGCACGGTCCGCATGGGTGTTTCGTCGGGAATTCGGACTTGGACTTTGGTGGTGGTCGGCTTTCCCGCCTCGGTGGGAACTCCCAGGGTAACGACGCCGAATCCGCCGGGGCTGGCGCCGTCGGCGTTGGCGTCGACGTGGGCCGCCGCGAAAGGGCTGGTGACCAGAGCTACCGCTCCGCCGACCATGAGGACTCCGGCCGTGCGCCGAAGGGATCTGAACATGGGAACCTCCATTGTTGTCGTGCCTTTTCGGAAATGGTTTTGTCAGAACGCGATTTCAGTCACTGGGCGGCGGTCACCGCCTCGGGGCCCGGGTCGTTCTGCAGATGGCCGTTACGCCGCAGTGCTTGCAGCGCTGCTGCCGAGACCAGCCCCATCCCGGCCAGCGCGACCCACACCAGCACACCGACACCCCGCTCGTCGGCTTCCTGCATGACCGTTCCGGTGGCGACGTTGCCGGCCAGGATGCCGACGCCGACGACGGTGCTGTAGAAGCCATAGTGGGTGCCGACCAGACGACCGCCCGACAGCGCCACCACGGTGTCCATTTCGAAGGGAAACACCGCCGCGGAGCCGACCGCCAATACGGCGGTGCTCACCAGGAGTGCGGCGGCTGCCGCCACGGTCCCGAACCTGTTGTCCGGCAGCAGAATCAGCGGCAGGAACGACAGCGCGACCATCGTCATTCCCATGACCAGCGAACGGCTTGACCCCCACCGACTGGAAAGCCACCGGGTGATCCGCAATTGGGCGGTCACCGCCACCACGCCGGAAACCGCGAACATCGCAGCGATCAGCGCCGATGCGTGGTCGGGTGCGAGGTCGGCCGCGTGCAGTGGGAGAGCCAGGTAAACCTGGAAGGACAGCACGTAGGAACCGATCATCGCGACGGCGAACAGCAGGAACGAGCGGTTGCCCAGCACGGTTCGCCAGTCCTGCAGTACCGAGGAACCGGCCTCGGCGGGATCGGCATCTCGACTCGGCAGGGCGAAAAGCTGGGCGACGGTCAGCAGCGCGAACACCGCCGCTGCGGCTGCTGCCGTGAGCCGGAAATCGACCGTCATGAAAGCCAATCCGACCAGTGGCCCGGCCAGGATCCCGGCCTGGTAGAAGACATTGAACACGGCGAACGCCTCCACCCGCCGGTCCCCGGCGTCGGCTGCCAGATAGGCCCGCACCGCCGGGTTGAACAGTGCGCCAGCGAAACCCGTTGCCGCCGAGGCGATCAGCACCATCGGCAGGGACTGGGCGAACACCAACAGCCCGAAACCCGCGGTCCGCAGCAGACACCCGGCAACGATCAGCGGCTTGCAGCCGAGGCGGTCGGCCAGCGTGCCGCCCACGATGAACATGCCCTGCTGGGAGAAGTTCCGCACCCCGAGAACCAGTCCGACCGCCCACGCCGCCAGCCCGAGCGGACCGGCCAGGTAACCGGCCAGGTACGGCATCAGCATGTAGAAGCCGAGGTTGATGCCGAACTGGTTGATCATCAGCAGCCGACTGGGCCACCCGAAACTGCGGAACGCAGCGACCGTGCCCATCAGCGCACCGTCCGCGTCGGGTCGACCACCGTCGCGCACCGGGTCCATTCGCTGACGACCGTCGCCGAAGGGTCCTCGATCGTCGTCGGCCCGGACGGAGGTTCCCGGTCGAGCAGACCGTGCTCGCGGCAGTAGTCGTCGTTGAAGACGGTGTCGAAATACCGTTGCGGGCCGTCCGGGAATATCGCCGCGATCGTGGTGTCGGCCGGATGGGCGCGGGCCGCCCACCCGGCCACCAGGGCGACGGCGCCGACACTCCATCCGCCCGTGGCGTAGTGGGTCGTGGCCAGCGCCCGCGACGCCCAGACCGATTCGGCGGGGGCGACCCAGTGGACTTCGTTGAACGATGGGTAGTCCACATTGCGGGGGAAGATGCTCGATCCCAGGCCGCGCATCAGCCGGGGCCGCGCCGGTTGCCCAAAGATGGTCGAACCGACGGTATCCACCCCGATCAGCGTCAACGCCGGGTTCAACTCCCGCAGCACCCGGGCCACCCCGGCGGAGTGGCCGCCGGTGCCCACCGAGCACACCAGCACATCGATGTCTCCCAATTGAGAATGCAGTTCCAGCGCGAGTGCGCGGTAGGACTCCACGTTGTCGGGGTTGTTGTACTGATCGGGGTGCCAGGCCTCCGGATCCTCGGCCAGCAACTCGGCGACCCGGTCACAGCGGGCCTGCTGCCACCCGCCTTGCGGGTGTGGCTCGGTGACCTGTTCGACTTGGACGCCGTAGGCCGACAGCATCCGGGCGACGATCGGCTCCAGTCCGCTGTCGGTGACGACGGTGACCGGGTGCTGGTACACCATGCCGGCCAGGGCGAGACCCAATCCCAGCGTGCCACTGCTGGATTCGATGATTCTCGCGCCTGGGCGCAGATCGCCCCGGGCGCGGGCGCGCTCCACCATGTGCATGGCGGGGCGGTCCTTGATTCCGCCGGGGTTCAATCCCTCGAGCTTGGCCCAAAACCCCCGGTCTCCGGCGGCGAACGGTGCGGCGATGCGGACAACTGGGGTGTTCCCCACAGTCGCCGCGAGGGTTCCGGCGGGATCATCGCCAGAGGCGTGCAGGTTTATCGGGTGAAAAGGGATAACTGAGGTCATCGGATGGTCGCTTCCGTGCCAGGCCGCGTTCCGAAGGGCGGCCGCTGAAGTGGACGGCAGTCACCGGTCGATCCATCCCACGGTGAGGAGTTGGATCGGCCTGCGCTATCCGATCAGCGGCGCGAGATGCACAGCCGGGACAACACATCCCGGCCCGGAGAAACGCTGAGTTGCGTACGGGGAGGATCACGCCCGACCAGGATGGTGTGCTGCGGGGACCACCGCCACAGCAGTCCGACGACGAAAACCAGCCCGAGGGCGGTCAGTGCGGTACGCAACCGGGGAAGCAGGGCGTCTGCGAACGCATCGGGCGCGCTCGGCGTAGCGGCGGACTCGATGTGGTCGTGGTCGACTGACGCGAGGTGGTCGAGGTGGCCGGTTGCCGACACGTGGTGGTCGACGTGGGCCACCGGCGGCCCGGACAGAGTCAGCGGTGCCCCGTTGAACGCGGCGAGGAAGAACATCATCCCGACCACAGCCCACAGCCTGGCGTTCGCCGGCAGCCTGAGCGCACCCATAGTGGAGCCGACTGTAGCAGCGGATCGGCACCCGAGGTCCCCGCCGATGGCGCATTCGCAGTCTCTTTGTCGAATCTTTACATGAGCCATACCTGGGGCATACCGCCACAGCGGAAGGTGTGAATAAGACCCACGGAGGAGCCGATGACCAGCACGGCGGTACTCGACGTACAGGGCCTGCACTGGGCCACCTCGGCTGCGGTGGTCGAATCCACCCTGCTGCGCCGGCCAGGGGTCTCCGAAGTGCACGCCAACGCCGTGAACCAGACCGCCACCGTTGTTTTCGACCCGGCGGCGACGTCGGTCGCCGAGTTGTCGGGTTGGGTGCGCGACTGCGGGTATCACTGCGCGGGGCGTTCGGTTCCCGATCACCTCTGCGACCCGATGGCCGAGCCCGGCCACCCCGCTCCGGCGGCGGCGACGCAGCACAGCCCACACGAGATGATGGGCCACGGCGGCCACGCCGGTATGTCGATGGAAGCGATGGCGCGCGACATGCGCAACCGCTTCCTGGTGGCACTGGTGCTGTCGATCCCGATCATGCTGTGGTCCCCGATGGGCCGGCACATGTTCGGCTTCATGGTGCCGACGCCGTTCGGTCTTCGCGACGACGTCTTCGCCTTCCTGCTGAGCCTGCCGGTGGTGTTCTATTCGGCGTGGATCTTCTTCGACGGCGCCTGGCGCGCACTGCGGGCGCGGACGCTGGACATGATGGTGCTTGTCGCCGTTGCCGTCGGCGCGGGTTGGGTGTACAGCGTCGCGGTGACCCTGACCGGCGGCGGCGAGGTGTTCTACGAAGCCGCGGCGATGCTGACCACCTTTGTGCTGCTGGGACATTGGTTCGAGATGCGGGCCCGGGGCGGGGCCAACGAAGCGATCCGGACCCTGCTGGAACTGGCTCCGCCGATGGCGGTGGTGCTGCGCGACGGTGAACCGGTGGAGGTCCCCACCGCCGAGGTGGTCGCCGGTGACCTGCTGCTGATCCGGCCCGGCGCCAAGATGCCCGTCGACGGCACCGTGGTGGAGGGCGCCTCTGAGGTCGACGAGTCGATGGTCACCGGGGAAAGCCTGCCGGTGTCCAAGGCTGACGGCGACACGGTGATCGGGGCGTCGATCAACACCACCGGCACCCTGCGGGTACGTGCCACCAAAGTGGGATCGGACACCGTGCTGGCTCAGATCGTGGCGATGGTGCAGGAGGCCCAGAACTCCAAGGCCCCCGGGCAGCGACTGGCCGACCAGGCGGCGTTCTGGCTGGTGCTGGTCGCCCTGATCGGCGGCACCGCCACCTTTCTGGTGTGGTGGGGTGTCGGGGCGGGTGTGCAGGTGGCCCTGCTGTTCGCGATCACCGTCGTGGTAATCACCTGCCCGGACGCGCTCGGTCTGGCGACCCCGACGGCGATCATGGTCGGCACCGGCCTGGGAGCCAAGCGCGGGGTGCTGTTCAAGAACGCCACCGCTCTGGAGACCTCGGCCCGCATCGACACCGTCGTGATGGACAAGACCGGGACGCTGACCAAGGGCGAACCGGAGGTCACCGACGTCGTCGCCGACGGTATCGACGAGGCCGAACTCCTGTCGCTGGTCGCCGCGGTGGAGAAGGAGTCCGAACATCCGCTTGCCGCGGCGATCGTCAGCTTCGCGACCGAAAGAGGTTCCCGGGCAGCAGCTTTGACAGGCTTTCGCAACGTGCCGGGCCGCGGTGCCACCGCAATGGTGGCCGGCCGGCGGGTGGCTGTCGGCAATCGTGCATTGATGGTCGAGCAGGGCGTGGACTTCCCGGCGGCCTTGATGGATCGACGTGACGAATTGGCGTCCACCGGCCGGACTGCCGTCCTGATCGCCGTGGACGGCAAGGGCGTGGGAGTGATCGCGTTGGCCGATGCGGCGCGGGAGACCTCCGCGGCGGCGGTTCGCGAACTCCACGACATGGGGGTGCAGGTGGTGATGCTCAGTGGCGACAACCAGGCCACCGCCCAGCGGATCGCCGATCAACTCGGCATCGACACCGTGATCGCCGAAGTGCTGCCCGCGGACAAAGCGGCCAAGGTCGCCGAACTGCAGAACCAGGGCCGCCGGGTCGCGATGGTGGGCGACGGTGTCAACGATGCCCCTGCGCTGGCCCAGGCGGATCTCGGGGTGGCAATCGGGGCGGGTACCGACGTCGCGATCGAAACGGCTGACGTGGTGCTGATGCGCTCCGACCCGTTGGACGTTCCCACCGCATTGCGGATCGGCCGGGGCACCCTGCGCAAGATGCGGCAGAACCTGTGGTGGGCGGTCGGCTACAACGTCATCGCACTGCCGATCGCGGCCGGTGTTTTTCAGCCCGCGTTTGGGTTGGTGCTGCGCCCGGAAATCGCCGCGATGTCAATGTCGGGGTCGAGCCTGATCGTGGCGGTCAACGCGTTGATGCTCAAACGGCTCAAACTGCCCAGGGGTTAGCCGCTCAACGAGTCGATCGCCGCCGGGAGCTTCGCGGTGACTTCGTCGGCAACACCCTGCAATTCTGGTTCGCCGGTGACCTGAACCAGCAGTTGGGGATTCATCGCTTCCATGGCCACGATCGTGGAGGGGCTGGGCATGACACTGCCCGGCGCCGCCGCGGTGCCCGCCATGGACTCGCGGCGGTTGCAGGTGGCCGAAGAGGTGGGTGCGCGTGCGGTGGGCCTGGCCGCCGAGGGAGTGCGGCCCTCGCACGTGCTCACCGCCGAGGCCTTCGACAACGCCATCACTCTGATGCTGGCGGTCGGCGGATCCACCAACGCGATCGTGCACCTGCTGGCCATCGCCGGCCGCGCCGGGGTGCCGCTGACCCTGGACAGGTTCCACGAATTGTCCGCGCGCACACCGCTGATGGTGAACGTGCGGCCCGCCGGAGAGCACCTGGTGGAGCAGGTGTTCCACGCCGGCGGCATCCCCGCGGTGATGAAGTCAATCGAGACCCTGCTGCACACAGACGCGCTGACCGTCAGCGGCAAGACCGTCGCCGACAACCTGCCCTCCGGCATCTCCACCGCCGCAGACGTCATCGCCACCATCGATGCCCCGTTCCAGCCGCCGCAGGGCCTGGCCGTGGTGCGCGGCAACCTGGCGCCCACCGGCGCAGTGATCAAGTGCAGCGCGGCCACCCCTGCCCTGCTGGTGCACCAGGGGCCCGCCGTGGTGTTCGACGACATGCGCGACATGATGGCCCGCTTCGACGACCCCGACCTGGACGTCACCGCGGATTCCGTGCTGGTGCTGCGTAATGCCGGCCCGCGCGGTGCCCCCGGCATGCCTGAGTGGGGCCAGCTGCCCATCCCCAGCAAGCTGCTGCGCCAGGGCGTCACCGACATGGTGCGGATCTCCGATGCCCGGATGAGCGGAACCGCCTACGGCACGTGTGTTCTGCACGTCAGCCCCGAGTCGGCCGCGGGCGGTCCGCTGGGCCTGGTCCGCGACGGCGACATCATCGCGCTGAACGCCCACGCCGGCACGCTGGACCTACTGGTTCCCGACGACGAACTGGCCACCCGCCAGGCGCCACCCCCGCGCCATCGACAGCGTCGTGGCTACGCGGCCATGTACGTCGACCGTGTCCTGCAGGCCGACCGGGGGTGCGATTTCGACTTTCTGGTCGGCCGCTCCGAGCAGCCCGAAAACGAGCCGGACGCCATTTTCGACGGCTGGGTGGGGGGCTGGTGAGTTAGCGGCTTCTTGGCGATCCCGCCCTGGTCAACGGCCTGATCGACGCTTTCCCAACGCGGACCCAACAGCCTCGCGTGTACCGTCGACACCATGACCCAGGCACCTGCCTCACCTCCGCTGCACATGCAGCGTGTCGACTTCGACCCCATCCCCACCCTCGGCGAGATCCGCGAGACCGAGGGGGTGCGCACCGTCATCAACGCCTTCGGCATGCCGGTGTACCTGGTGACCCGCCACGACGACATCAAGACGGTGCTCTCCGATCCGGAGCGGTTCTCCAATGAGCGCCCGCCAGGGTTCGTCGTACCCGGGGCACCCGAGGTGTCCGAGGAAGAACAACGCGCCGCCCAGTCCGGCAACCTGCTGGGCCTGGACCCACCCAGGCACACCCGGTTGCGCCGCATGCTCACCGGCGAGTTCACCGGCCGCCGGATGAAGCGCCTGGAGCCGCGGATCACCGAGATCGTGACCCAGCATCTGGACGCCATGGAAAAGGCAGGTCCACCAAGTGATCTCGTCACCGACTTCGCATTGCCCATCCCGTCACTGGTGATCTGCGAGTTGCTGGGCGTGCCGTATGACGACCGCGACGATTTCCAGCACCGCACCAGCCGGCAGCTCGACCTGTCGATCCCGATCGAGGAACGCTTCGAGCTGCAGCGCGCCGGGCGTGCCTACATGCAGGCGCTGGTGGCCGGCGCACGTCGCTCCCCCGGTGACGACATGCTCGGAATGCTGGTGCGCGAGCATGGATCCGAGCTCACCGACGACGAGCTGGTGGGCATCTGCAGCCTGCTACTGGTGGCCGGTCACGAGACCACCTCCAACATGCTCGGCCTCGGCACCCTGGCGTTGCTGCAGCACCCGGATCAGCTGGCCCTGGTGCGCAACGACCCCGATGCCGTGGGCCCGGCGGTGGAGGAGCTGCTGCGCTGGCTGTCGATCGTGCATTCGGGCATCCCCCGCATCACCACCAACGAGGTGGAGATCGCCGGGGTGCAGATTCCCGCGCACCAGCTGGTGGTCGTCTCACTACCGTCGGGCAACCGCGACCCGAGCTTCATCGACAACCCGGAGGTATTCGACGTCCGCCGCGGCGCGATGGGACATCTGGCGTTCGGCCACGGCGTCCATCACTGCCTGGGCGCACCGCTGGCCCGGATGGAGATGAAGATCGCGTTTCCGGCTCTGCTGCAACGCTTCCCGACGCTGCGGCTCGACGAACCCTTCGACGACGTGGCGTTCCGGTCCTTCCACTTCATCTATGGGCTGCAGTCGCTGCAGGTGGCCTGGTGAGGGTGCGCGCCGACCGCGACGTCTGCATCGGCGCCGGGGTCTGTGTGATGAACAGCGAGGCGGTCTTTGATCAGGACGACGACGGCATCGTGGTACTGCTGGTCGACGACGTGCCCCCAGCCGAGCAGGACAACGCGCGGAAAGCCGTGCAGCTCTGCCCCTCTGGGGCGCTGAGCATCGTCGAGTGAACGAGCGTTGACACTGCGCACAGCGTGATAAAGCTCGGCTGACGCTCACGCTGGGTGCAGTCTCGACGATGTGCGAAAACCCGTGTTTCACTTCAGTATCTGACGCCTCACCGCGCTGAGTCTTGTCGGTGGGTCGCACTATTGTTCGAGTCATGGGAACGTCAGCTATTGCCGATCGGGAGGCGATGCTGGCTGCCCTCGCGCAGATCGAAACCTTGACCGCGCAGATGAATCGGCTGTCGATCGACGCGTTCACCGATGCCGAGTTACTCGACGTGCAGCAGCGCCGCGAAGCGGTGGTCCGGGCGCAGCCAGTGCTCGATCACCGCGTGTATCAGCGGATCACCTCCCAAAGCTCACCGATATCCCTGGGCGCCAAGAGTTACGCCGCCGTACTGGTACAGCGGCTGCGGATCTCCACCGCTGAGGCGCACCGCCGGTTGGATGAGGCGGCGTCGTTGGGGCCGCGGACCTCGCTGACCGGCGAGCCGTTGACGCCCTCGATGCCGATGTTCGCCCGCGGTCAGGCCCAGGGGTTGATCGGCGCCGAGCACATCAAGCATCTGCGGTGGTTCTTCCGTGAGCTGCCCGGGTTCGTGGACTTTCAGACCCGGGAGAATGTCGAGGCCCAGTTGGCCCAGCATGCCTGCGAACTCGGGCCCGCCGAGTTCCGGATAGCCGCAGCGCACATGCTCTATCTGCTCAACCAGGACGGCGAGCTCTCCGATGAGGACCGTCAAGCCCTGGCCTACATCCGGGTCGGCAAGCAACGCCCCGACGGGATGCGCCCCTTCGAAGGCTTGTTGACCCCGGAAGCGTGGGCCACCTTAGAGCCGTTGATGCAGCGCAACGCCGCCCCGGGGATGTGCAACCCGGCTGACGAGAATCCCTGCCTCGAGGGTGAACCCACCGAAGAGCAGAAGCGGAATGACACCCGCACCGCGGGTAAGCGCAACCACGATGCGCTGCTGGCGTTGTGCAAGCGGATGCTCACCAGAGCGACGGGGACCATCAACGGCCTGCCCGCGAATGTCGTGATCACGGTGAGTCTGACTGATCTGGAGAAGGGCACCGGCCACGGGCTGACCGCCGGCGGCACGCTGCTGCCGATCGCCGATGTCCTGAAGTTCGCCGCCCACTCGAGGCCCTGGCTGGCGCTGTTCGACGGCAACGGCCTGCCCCTGCACCTAGGTGTGATGTCCAGGGAGGTTGTCCCGATTCGTATCGGTGAGTCTGTGTGACAGAGAAGGCCTCCGGTTGTGAAGTGGAGCTGTCTAGGAACCGCTTCATCAACCAGGAGGCCTTCGTGTCCCACGCTAACGCTGCTTTGACCCCTCGTGCACGTTTGAGGCTCGCTCAGTTCGTCGTCGAGGAGGGCTGGACCTACGCCGCAGCGGCCAAGATGTTCATGGTCTCCCCAGCACCCGGGAGTTGTCGGCCGGGTCGGTGCGGACCACAACGTTGCAGGGTAAAAGCAGCCCGATCTGACGGTCGACGCCCACCGCGCGGTGGGCCAGTGGGGGATTGCAGGCCCCAAGGATCAGGTAATCCTCCATGTCCTCGTCCAGCTTCGCTTTGAGCGTGGCTTTCATGTCGATCTCGGTCAGCACCCCGAAGCCC
>CAZRFC010000007.1:22774-28402 GCA_964598975.1 uncultured Mycobacterium sp.
GGAATGCAGGGAAGTGGAGATCGCAATGGTCATGTGATCTGACGTTCCCGGATTGCGGCGGCGCACGGGCAAGGATGCCGATCTTTATCGAAACTTCACAGAACGGCTAGGAGAGTCGTACCCGGAGAAGGGAAGGCTAGGTGGTGGATCGAATACCGATCCCGACGAAAGGGATTTTTGTGAACAGCAAAAGGACTGTGGCGACTGGGCTGGCCGCACTCGCCGCCATTGCCGCGCTCGGCGCGTGTAGCAACACGGGGACCAAAGAGGCGGCATCTACGTCGGCGACGACTTCGACTTCGACCTCGGTCGAGTCCTCCGCTCAGGCGGCACCACACAACCGGGCCGACATGATGTTCACCCACATGATGATCCCGCATCACGAGCAGGCCATCGAGATGAGCGACATCCTGCTGTCCAAGCAGGACATCGACCCTCGCGTGGTCGATCTGGCCAAGCAGATCAAGGCCGCGCAGGGCCCGGAGATCGAGCAGATGCAGGGCTGGCTCAAGCAGTGGAACATGAAGATGGAGGACATGCCTCCGATGGGTGACATGCCCGGTCACGGCGGCATGGGAGACATGCCCGGTCACGGCGGCATGGGCAACATGCCCGGTATGGACGGCATGATGTCGGCCGCAGAGATGGACGCGCTGAAGAACGCTCAGGGAGTTGAGGCGACCAAGCTCTACCTGACCGGGATGATCAAGCACCACCAGGGCGCAATCACCATGGGCCAGGACGAGATCAAGAACGGCGAGTTCCCTGAGGCTGTCGCGATGGCCAAGTCGATCGTGGAAAGCCAGCAGAAGGAGATCGACGCCATGAACCAGATCCTCAGCTCGCTCTAGGAGTTCAGGACTTCCTCGTGCTGATTGCGAGCCGCAACCGGCGCGTGAATCGGCACCGTCACGCTGAAGGTAGTGCCGTGACCGGGTCCGCGGCTGGCCACGCTGATGTGGCCGCCGTGGGCCTCGGTCAGCGCCTTGGCGATCGCCAGACCGATGCCCGAGCCGCCGCGCGCCCGGCCCCGGTCGGAATCCGCGCGGTAGAACCGCTCGAAGACGTGCGGCAGGTGCTCGGCGCTGATGCCTTCGCCGTCGTCGTGGACGGTGAAGACGACGTCACCGTCGACGGGGACGGCGGCGAGTGTCACCCGGCCTCCGGGCGGGGTGTGGCGCAGCGCGTTGTCCAGCAGGTTGTTTAGCACCTGCGATAATCGTTGTCGGTCCGCCCACAATCGCCCGACGCCGCGGACCTGGGTGTGCAGGGTTACCTGCTTGGCGTCGTAGCGGTCGGCGACAGCGGCACTGACGGTGCCGACGAGCTCACCGACGTCCATCCAGTCCGGGGCTATGGCGGCGTGCGCGTCCTCGGCCTGGGCCAGCGCGGCGGCGTCGGCGGAGAACCGGACCAGTCGGCCGGCCTGCTCCCGCAGCATCGCGATGGTCTGCGGGTCAAGGGTTTTCACGCCGTCCTCGACGGCTTCCAGGTAGGCCTCCAATACCGCTACGGGGGTGCGGATCTCGTGGGCGAGGTCGCCGAACAATTGCCGGCGGGTGGACTCCACCGACTGAAGTCGCTCGGCCATCTGGTTGAACGCCGTCGCCAGCTCGTCGAACTCCTCGCCCAATTCCGGCGAGGAGACCCGGATGTCGTAGCGCCCTTCGGCGACAGTCGAGGCGGCCGCCGACACCTCGGAGATCGAGCGCTGCAGGCGCCGGCTCAGATAGGCGGTCACCACGAACGCGGTGAGGACGGCGACCGTGATGGCGACCGCGATGGATAGCGCGGTCGCGTCGCGGTAAGCCTCCTCGGCGTGGAACTGCTCGTTGGAGTTATGCGCCACACCGGCTTGGTGCAGATGGTCGCGGAACAACGGCGGGCCGACGACGAGAGCCACCACCCAGGTGGTGACTCCACCGGCGAGGAGCACCAACGTCTGGGAGAGCAGAAGCCGTCGGCGGACCCCGAAACCGCCGGAGGTTCTCACTGCCCGCCTCCCATCCGGTAGCCCACGCCGCGCACGGTGAAGACGAACCGCGGGTCGGCCGGGTCGTCGCCGAGCTTGCGGCGCAGATGCCCGACGTGGACGTCGACGAGGTGGTCATTGCCCACCCAGGGTTCGCCCCAGACCGCATCGATGAGTTGGCGACGGCTCCACACCACGCCGGGCCGGGAGGATAGGGCGGCGAGGATGTCGAACTCGGTGCGGGTCAACGGGATCGGTTCACCGTCGAGGAAAGTCAGGCGGCTCGCGGCGTCGATGGACAGCGGCCCGAACGACCGTGCCGAAGTTGCCGTCTCGACGGGCGAGCCGACCGTGCGGGGTCTTCTCAGCATCGCCCGGATCCGTGCCACCAGTTCGCGCGGGCTGAACGGCTTGGTCAGATAGTCGTCGGCCCCCACCGACAAGCCCACGATGGTGTCGATCTCGGTGTCGCGGGCGGTCAGCATCACCACATAGGCGTCGGAGAAGGTCCGCAACTGCCGGCAGACCTCCAGGCCGTCGATGCCCGGCAGCCCCAGGTCGAGCACCACCACGTCGGGGTCGAATTCCCGCGCGACGGCCAGCGCCTCGGCCCCGGTGTGGCACACCGTGACCTCGAAGTGCTCGCGCTGCAGATAGCTGGCCACCACGTCGGCCAGGGGGGCTTCGTCGTCGACCACAAGGGCGCGGTAGCCGAGGTCGGGACCGCCCGGCGATGTCTCCGGTATGACGTCCATGTCTTCATGGTGCCGTGCGGCGGGACTGGTTCGTCGTCTTGGGGCAATCTTCACAAAACCAACACCAAACCCGCGGTGGCCGCGGCGCAGTATGGAGCTATGGCGGCCCTATGGGTCAGGGCGACTCGCTGAAAATCGAACGTGTTCAAAAGGCCACCTTGACCTTCATCAAAGCGGGCGCCTGCACGGCTACTGGATGCTGCACTGCCACAACGGGTACCACATGGACGCCGGGATGATGACCACCCTGCAGTACACCGGCTGAAAAGAGGAGGTTAGGCACTATGTTCTGGTCCGACCACGATATGAGCGGATGGGGTTACACGGGCATGGCAATCGGCATGGTGTTGTTCTGGGCCCTCGTCATCGTCGGCATCGTCGCGCTGGTGCGCTACACCTCCGGTGCCGGCCAGCAGCGGGCCTCTCAAGCGCCGCCACTGCCGGGCGAAAACCCCGAGCATGTGCTGGCCACCCGGTTTGCCCGCGGTGAGATCGACGAGGCCGAGTACCAGCAGCGGCTGACGGTCCTACGCGCCACTGCAAAACATTGACCGTCCGCTACGCGGCGGTCGAGCGAAAGTTACGCCGCCGGGCCGAGCAGATTCTGCACCGTCAGGTTGATACCGGTGCTCAGCGCCACACCGAGGGCGGCCGGGGTTGGGGCGAGGTTGGCCACGACGTCAGCACCGAGGTTGACGATGTCGTCCCAGGTGAGCACGGCCCCGGTGACACCGACTGCGGCGAAGTTCAACAAGGCCCCCAAGGCGGTGCCCACGATGTTGTCGGGACATTCGCCTGGCGTGGCGTCCGGGCATCCGATCAGCGCTGCCAACAACGGGGTGGGCGTCGGCCCACTGCTGACGACGGCGGTGTGCTGGACGGCGGTCAGACGGATGGCCGACGGCGGTGGAGTTGTGACCGCTCCGATGACGGCGCCGGTCACCACGATGGACAGTCCTGCGCTGACGAAGGGGCGAACCGGTGGACGGGTGAGCCCTGGGCGGCGACGTCCCTGCGGTTGGCGGGGAGCGCGGGTGGGGTATGGCGATGCCGGCTTGCGGACCGGCAGCGGTGCGGAGGTAAGTGGAACGCACCTCCTCAATGGTTCCGGGTGGTGGTGCCGACCAGTCGGCTGTGGGATGGTCGGAGCTACGGCAACCGCGGTTTCGGGACGTCGGTGCCGGCCGGCCGGTTGACCCAGTGGCCGTCTTGGGTCGGGGTGAGCCAGGCTGACGGCTTTCGGCTCGGGTTTTCGGTGGCGGCCGGTTGGGATCGGGGCCCGTTGCTGGGTGTCGGCGAAGGTGGTCATCGGGCCCCCATGAGGTGAGGTGGACGGCAAAGATAGCCGTGGACACCCTTCGCTTCTGTCGAAAAACACACCCAGTGGGCCGTTGTCGCTCTGAAGCGTTTGCGATTTCGCGGTGCGGGTAGGCCGAGGTAATGAACGATGCACTCAACGACATGTGGCGATCCGTCGTCGCGATGGCCCCCAAAGTACTTCTGTTTCTTGTCATCCTGGTGGTCGGTTGGATCATCGCCAAGCTGATCGGCAAGGCGGTCGACAAGATCCTGGAAAAGGTCGGATTCGACCGTGCGGTGGAGCGTGGCGGGATCCGCCGGGCACTCGAACGCAGTAGTTACGACGCCTCGACCATCGTCGGCAAGATCGTCTACTACGCGCTGCTGCTGTTCGTCTTCCAGATGGCCTTCGGGGTGTTCGGCCCCAACCCGGTCAGCGGTCTGCTGACGGCGGTCATCGCCTTCCTGCCAAGGCTGTTCATCGCACTGGTGATCATCGTGGTGGTCGCCGCGATCGCTGCCGGCGTGCGCGACATCGTCGGGAACGCGCTGAGCGGATTCTCCTACGGTCGGACCGTGGCCAACATCGCGAGCGTGTTCATCATCGGACTGGGTGTCATTGCGGCACTGAGCCAGATGGGAATAGCGGTCGCGGTGACCCTGCCGGTTCTCATCGCCGTGCTGGCGACCGTGGGCGGCATCCTGGTCGTCGGCGTCGGCGGCGGCCTGGTTAGGCCGATGCAGGCCCGCTGGGAGAACTACCTGAGCACAGCGGAACGCGAAAGCCGGACCTATCGGCAGCGGCGCAACCCCGACTACCGCGCCACTTCTGGAGTTGTGGGCACGGGGGAGATGGGTGAGACGGTCTACCACCCGACGCACCCGGCCGCTTCGGGCTCCTCAACAGCCTCGACGGCGACGCCCTCGACGGCGGAGTCCTTCCCGCCCGCCCAGACTCCCGGCGCCGGGTCCACCGGGTACACCGGGCCGGGAACTCAGGAACCGCACCGGCGAACGGGTTAGTCCCGGGGGGATTAGTGGGCCCCGCGGCCCGAGGTCGACGGGTGGATAGCCAGAGGCATCATCCAGATTTTGGAGGAAACATGACCATCACCGGAATCATCAGCGCCCTGCTGATCGGCATCGTCGTGGGCGTTCTGGCCCGGCTTGTGGTGCCGGGAAAGCAGCGGATCGGCATGCTGTTGACCATCGTCGTCGGCATCATCGGGGCCTTCCTGGGCACCGCCCTGGCGCGGGCGATCGGAATCCCGACGACGACCGGCGGGGTCGATTGGCTGGAACTGCTCTGCCAGGTGGGTGTAGCGGCGGTACTGGTGGCCATTGTGGCGGCCATGTTCGGCCGACGGCACACCGGGCTTCTGCACCACTAACCCGGACCTACCGGCGCCCGCGGAGGTTTAAAGATCCTCGGCGGGGTCGGGCAGTGTCCAGCGGTCACCGCGGCGGGGGCGAATATAGAGGTAGTAGTAGGGCAGTCCGATCACGGTGGTGGCGATGGCGACAGCAACCGGAACCCAATCGCTGAGGAGACTTTCGTAAGCGATGAACAGCGTCGCGGCGAGCATGACGATGGGAATGGCC
>CAZRFC010000007.1:28412-29630 GCA_964598975.1 uncultured Mycobacterium sp.
CTGAAGGCGGCCCGCGCTGTGCTGCCGTTGATCCGACCGGCCAGCGCACTCAACCCGACGAACGCATAGGTGATCAGAACCGTGGCTCCGGTGATGATCAGCAGTGCATCGAAGGGAACGGCCGCCAAAAGCACTGCTGCCACCACACCGACGACGAGGGTAGCCGCTACCGGAGTCTTGGCCCGCGGGTGTACGCGTGCCAGAGGGCCGTTGATCTTGTCGGGCCAGGAGTGGTCGCGGGCCGAACTGTAGAGCAGTCGGGCGGCCTGCAGCGTGCACGCCAGCACCGCGTTGATGACCGCGATCGCGACGCCGACGCTGACGACGTTGTTCACCACCGTGCCGCCGCGGGCTTGCAGGAAGTAGGACAGCGGATCTTCGGAGCCGATGAGTTCGGCCATGCTCGGGGTGCCGAGCACCACCGCGATCAGTGGTGTCAGTTCGACGACGACGGTGATCAACAACGACAGAAGGATGGCGCGGCCGATCGTCCTGGTGGCTCGCCGGGTTTCTTCGGAAAAATAGACGGCGGTCCCGTACCCGTTGTAGGAGAACAACGCCGTTGCGGTGTAGGAAATCACCAGTCCCGCGCTTGCCGCCACGAGCACGCCGCCGTCGCCGACGGTCGACGCGGTCCACAACGTGGAGACCGGTTGGCTCACGTTGAGGAAGCCCAAGGCGGCCAGCACCCCGAGCGCGGCGAGTTCGAGGATGAGGAAAGTGCCGGTGACCCAGGCGTTCAAGCGGATGGGCAAGCAGCCGAGGATCGCGGTGAGCAGGATGACGACGACGCCGGCAGTTCTGCCGTCGACGTCCGGCCAGAGAACCGCAAGGTAGGTGCCCACTCCGTCGGCGAGGACGGCGACGATGAGCACCCCGCTGATGAGTGTCTGGACGAACAGTGCGAAGCCGGCGGCCTTGCCCAGAGTGCGGGCGGCGAATGTGTACTCGCCGCCGGTGATCGGGAAGGCGCTGGACAACTCCGCGTAACACAGGGCGACGGCGATGCCGATCACGGCTGCGAGCGCGTAGGCCGTCACCGCGGCTCCACCCACACCGCCGATCACCGCCGGTCCGATGACGAACAGGCTCGATGCCGGGGTGACCGCCGACAGGGTGAGCAGAACGTTCTCCCCGATGCTCAACGACCGAGAGAGTTCACCCTTGTATTTGCCGGCCGCAGGCTGCGGCTCGGCCATCGGGTTCCCGGCGGCGGTG
>CAZRFC010000008.1:0-28741 GCA_964598975.1 uncultured Mycobacterium sp.
TGTCCACCGGATCAATTGCCCAAGGGCCATGGGCGCGGCGAGAACAAAGAGCATCGGTGCTGGTGGGAGAAGAAAGACGGCGATGGCGGCGTGGAATTGCTGGACATGATTGCGCCGATGCGCCAGATCAAAGCGGTAAAGCAGCCCATCAGGTTCGTTGTGGACAATGACGGCTTGCTGGTGGGGCAACCGGGCGGAGGTGCGCGATGACCGTATGGGCCGTGTTTTACCCAATTCCGCCGTATCGCGGGCTGGCGTGCCTATTCTCCAGCAAAGAGCTCGCTGAGCGGTATGCCAGCCATCGCAGCGGCTACACGTTGGAGGAATGGCGCATTCTTGAAACCGAGCAAGATTTAGCGATGTTGCTGGAGGATGCGGATGGAGGTGCGCGATGAGAATCGGTGAAGTGCTGCGCGATTGGCGGCTGATGAATCGGCTCACCGTGCGCGAAGTGGCAAAGCTAATTGGCATCAAAAGCGCCTCCACACTTTGCAGGCTGGAAAACGGGAAGGCATGCGATGCGGAGACGCTGGGCCGGATCATCGCTTGGCTGATGGCAGGCAGCAATCGATGGGGAGGTGCGCGATGAAGATACGGCGCATCGAGTACGAGGTTGGCAATGATGCCTACAGCCGTGCGGTCACGTTGATCCTGGAGCCGTCGAGCACGGGGCAGATGCAGTACGGCATCTATGTGGAGGCGGCGAATCAGCGCGATGAAACACAGCGGGTGATCGGGCTGACGCGAGAGTTAATTCTGGCGATGGCCGAGGCGGTGAAGGCGGGAGGTGCGGCGTGATATACCCGTACATTTACTTCTGGGGGCCACGCCTTCGCGTTCCGGGCCTGCCTGTGCTCGATCGCAAAGGGCAACGATGCCGAGTGCTCGCACGCGGACGCATGAATAGCGCAGCCATTGAATTTGAGGACGGATACACGGCTATCGTGAGCCGCAATGCGCTGCGGCGCAAGGGAGGTGCGCGATGAGCAAGCACCTTGCAGGCCGCTGGCTGAGCCTCGCGGATCGCCTGTCGCGCCTGGAGCCGCCATTCCGCGCGAAAAACATCGCCATCTGCCTTGCGATAGCTTATCGCCAGGGTTGGAGCGCGAGCCGCAAGGAGGAGGTTGAGGAAGATGCAAGCGCCGCCGTCCTCCTGCGCACCATAGCGGCGGAAGCGGAGCGCACCGGATCGTGGCATGTGCCACCCGATTTGCAGGAGCGCGTTCGGGCGTGGGTGGCTGAGCGGGATGGAGGCAGCCGTGAGTAGGCTCACCTTTGGCAGCCTGTTCGCGGGCGTGGGTGGATTCGATCTTGGCTTTGCGATGGCCGGGATGCAGCGCGTATGGGAAGTCGAGTTAACCAGAGGTCGCGATATTCACAAGGAATCAGGAGAGATGCTGGATGCAACAGACCTTATTTGCGGGGGTCCACCCTGCCAAGCCACTAGCCACGGAGCCAACTTGCGTAGAAAGCGTACTGGAGTTTCCCTCTGGCCAGAGATGTTGCGGATCGTCAATGCGTTGCGCCCGCGCTGGGTGGTCTTGGAGCAGCCAAAGGGTGGCCAGCACGTCATCTTTCAGGCCGCGCTCGACCTTCAATGCATTGGTTACGGGTGCGCCGCAAGAATTATTGACAGCCGACACTGGGTGCCCCAAACACGTTCCCGATGGTTTCTCGTCGCGCGATTGGGAATCGAGGGGATGGCCCTATGGGATCTGCTTTACCCTCACGGCGAGCGAATGGAAAGAGGGGAACTACGTCATGCGGCATCTGGAGAAGGCAGGCAGGAGAAAGATGAGGAATCGCGCGGCGTTTACCTTGGGGAATGTGCCGACTGTCTGCCAGGCGGAATTTATTCAAGGATTTCCGCGCGGAAGCCTGCACTCATCGGAGCCGGGAATGCAGTGTCGCCTCCCGTCGCCGAATGGATTGGTCGGCGCATCATCGCCGCCGAAGGAGGGATAAGCAAGTGAGTACTGAATATTGGGTAATCCTGTTCGAGGATGCAGATGTGGCACCGGAGATCTTCACCGATGAGCACGCCGCCAAAAAGCGGTATGAGGAGGCACGGACAAACTGGAGTTGCCACTTGATGGCACCTTACCAGAAAGTCCAAGACTTGCAAGCCGCCACGATCAAGGTCGCCGATTTAGGCGGTAAAGCAGCGGTGGATCTGAGTGGGCGCATCGCGGCGCTGGAGGCCGAGAACGCCGCGCTGAAAGAGCGCTGGGAAAAAGCGCTCAGCGAAGCGCGCGAGGCTGCGGGTCACGAGTTTGGGCTGTGGCCGTTGGGTGCGGCTGCCTCAATGCATATGCTACGGGCCGAGAACGCAGCGCTCCGCGAGGACAAGGACGCATGCCAGAACTTCTACGAGCATGGTAGACAACAGATACATAATACTGCCGAGGCATTGAATTGGCTGGTTTCGCTCTGCCATGGGCGCAGCAAGGATGCTGGTTGGTGGGACGGCGTTGACCCTAACGACAAAAACGTCTATGGAGCGAAGATAGCGCTCATCCATAGCGAAGCAAGTGAGTCCCTCGAAGGAGACCGCAAGGATCTCATGGACGATCATCTACCGCATCGCAAGATGGCCGAGGTGGAGCTTGCGGATGCCGTGATCCGTATCTGCGATCTCGCTGGGGTCACAGGGATCGACCTTGGCGGTGCTGTGGCTGAAAAGCTTGAATACAACCGCACACGCAAGGATCACACGAGAGAAGCGCGGGCGGCAGCGGGAGGCAAGAAAATCTAATGCCTAAATTCGGCGAATGGCAACCCGAGAGCACCGCGCCCATTAATGCCGCAGTGCTCATCTATATCGAGGATTGGGAGCACTATGGCTACGGCGTTTGCCGCGCGATCAAGGTAAGCACGGATAACGGCACTCGGTGGCATGCCTGCGCATGGGGCATCGGTCGCGACGTGCCCATGGATCGGGTGCACTGGTGGATGCCGTTGCCGGAGCCACCAAAGGGCAGGTCTACCCAAGACGATCAGAACATGCCAGCCGTGCTGATTCGCGCGGCGGTGAGCGAGTTTCGCCGCACCGGGCAATGGCCGTGCGATGTGTTCGAGCGCATGGCTAAATGGGTCGATGAAAACACGCCGTTGCGATGGCGAGAGGGAGAGGAGTGCAAGGATGGCCGATAACAGCAAAATCGAATGGACGGATGCGACATGGAACCCAATCCGCGCACGAGCCAAGGAAGACATGATGATTCGAGGGCACGAAGTGCTCGAAGGCACATGGGGATACCACTGTGAGCGCATTTCTCCCGGCTGCAAGAATTGCTACGCCAGCACCATGAACGGGCGCATGCTTCCAGCATGGGGCACTGGGCTGGATTACACCGTTCCGAATCGGGAGAAGGTGGAGATTTTCCTCGACGAGGCCGAACTGCTGAAGCCGCTGAAGTGGAAGAAGCCGCGCCGGATTTTCGTCGAGAGCATGAGCGACTGGTGTGCCGATTTCGTCACCGACCAGATGCGCGACCGAATCATGGCGGTTGCCGCACTGTGCCCGCAGCATACGTTTTTGTTTCTGACGAAACGGGCAGGCAGATGCGATAGTTACTTTCGCACTGAAGGGCGATTGGAGTGGATCAGGGATGCTCAAGGGCGCATGGCGTTTCCTGGCTCTCAACTTACTACCCTACCTGTAAATAACGTCTACCTCGGTTTTTCTGCCGAAAACCAAGAATGCTTTGATGATCGATGGGGGAACATGCGGAGACTGGCGGCTGAGGGATGGAAGGTGTGGTGTAGCGCTGAGCCTTTACTGGGGTCGATTGATATGCTGTGGGCTCTCCAATACATCACGTCACCGCGTCCGCATCAAGAGCGATTGCGGTGGGTCATCGTAGGCGGCGAATCCGGCCACGGCGCGCGCCCGTGCAACGTCGATTGGATTCGCTCGATTGTGCGCCAGTGCCGGGATGCTGGTATCCCGGCATTTGTGAAGCAGATGGGGGCGAAGCCCGAAGAAGAAGTAACAGCCCCGCGCGATGGTCACAAATGGATGCGCCGCGTTGTGCTCAAGGATCGCAAGGGCAGCGACATGGACGAGTGGACCGAGGATCTGCGCGTGCGCCAATTCCCGGAGGTACGATGACGCGTGATTCCCGCATCCTCATTTCAACTCCGCGACTATCAGGAAACCCTTATCCGCGACGCCCGCGGGGCTATGCTTGCCGGACATCGCCGCCCATTGCTCGTTCTTCCCACCGGCGGCGGTAAAACCGTTGTCGCCGCCCGCATCATCGCGGGGGCTGTGGAGCGCGGACGCCGGATAATTTTCATCGCGCACCGCAAGGAACTCATCGATCAGGCCAGCGCGAAGCTCGATGCCAGCGGCATCGACCATGGCATCATCATGGCCAGCCACTGGCGGCGTCGTCCGGATGCGCCGGTGCAGGTCGCCAGTATCGCAACACTGATCAATCGCGACCTGCAGCATCCGCCAGATCTTATCTTCATCGACGAATGCCATCGCGCCCGCGCGGCGTCGTATCAATCCATTCTCGAAGCCTATCCTGCGGCATTCGCTATCGGGCTCACCGCTACGCCGATCCGCAGCGATGGCAAGGGACTAGGCAACCTGTTCGACCGCATTGTACAAGGGCCTTCGGTTGCGCATCTCACCGAACAGGGATTCCTCGTTCCGGCGCGCGTGTATGCGCCGGCGAATCCCGATACCGCTGGCGTCAAGGTGACCGCAGGCGACTATAATCAAGGTGCACTACAGCAGGTCATGGACAAACCGAAGCTCACCGGCGACATCGTGGCGCACTGGCGCCGATTGGCCGAAGGACGCCTCACTGTATGCTTCGCCTCCGGTATTCAACACAGCCAGCACATCGTTGAGCAGTTTCGAGATGCAGGCGTGACCGCGGAGCACATCGACGGGACGACACCAAAGGAAGATCGAGAACGCACCCTGGCAGACCTGGCAGCCGGACGTGTGCAGGTCGTGAGCAACTACGGTGTTCTCACAGAAGGTTGGGATTGCTTAGATATAGAAACCGAGATTCTGACGCCATCCGGATGGAAAAACTACAGCCAGATAGAAGCTGGCGATAGCGTCATATCCTTCGATCGCGCGACCGGCAACTTGGTTACAGATAAGGCCAAGCGAATAGTACGCAGGCGAGTGAATCCCGACGAACGCATGGTTACGATCGGCAGCCAGCACATGGACTTACGTGTTACTGAGGGACATGAGATCCACGGCAAGTATCGCAACCCTGCAATCGGCGGCCGTCCTTCCAGGAACTGGCTGACACTCAAAGCGAGCGAACTGCTGGAGCGCCGCAGCCCGTTTATCATTCCCCTGACGGGCAACGGTCTCGAATTTGCTGGCATTCCGCTGTCGGATGACCAGATTAGGCTAATCGCATGGTTCATGACAGACGGCGGATGGGAGAAGCAGGACACGGGAAAGAAATTTGTCATTTCGCAGTCTAAGCCGTGGCACGTGGCTGAGGTTTTTGACTTGTTGTCCAAACTTGGTGCTGGCTATCGCTTCCGAATAAGAAAACCTAGGCGTGGAGCATACAAGCAGAACTACGATCTGTATGAGTTCACCATCCGTAAGAGTTACTGGCAGAATATCGAGCAGTACCTAGACAAGAATGTTTCTCCGTTGTTGTGGAGCATGACCACTGCACAGTTCCGTGTGTTTTGGGAAGAACTACTAAAGGGAGACGGGGAGCGGTGTGGAAACAAGGCGGGATGGTTATGGTGCGACCGCATGGAGCAGGTGAATACTTACACCGCGATGGCAATTCAGCGCGGGTTTTCGGCCAGATATTCAGAGCGCACCACAAAGAAAGGCAAGACTGTCTATCGTGTCTCGGTCAGGAATGCGCAGACCATTCAGATAAATCCTGGTGATGTTCGATCCGTAAAGGTAGCATATGAATCTCCATGGCCGGATGAACAGGTTTGGTGCGTGACCACTAGCATGTCAACGCTGGTGGCGCGTAGACGCGGGAAGATCGCCATTATCGGCAATTGCCCTCCCGTGAGTTGCGCCATCATCGCGCGACCGACGAAAAACGAAGGGCTGTACCTGCAGATGGCGGGGCGTATTCTGCGTCCGGCTCCTGGCAAGGACGAGGCGATCATACTCGACCACGCCGGATGCACGCTCATGCACGGACTCGTACACGAGGATCGCCACTGGACGCTCGAACGCGACAAGGAACGAGACGCCGGCCCGAAGATCAATCTGCGGCTGCCGCGCGTCTGCCCCGATTGCTTCCGTGTCTGCGAGCCCGGCGCGGTGGAGTGCCCATGCGGCTACGTGTTCAGCAGCCGCAACAGCGGCGGCCCCGAGCATGTAGACGGAGAACTGCAGGAGATCACCGGGCGACGGGGATCGCGATACGACGGCATACCGCAGGATCGACGCCGGGAAATATATCTGCGGTTTGTTCGCGAGGGGCGAGAGCGAGGGTGGAAGCCGACGGCTGCATGGAAAAAATATTACGAAATGTTTCGTAAGCCTCCAGATGTGGAGTGGATGTTTGACGCCAGTGTCATTGACGTTATCGAACGGTCCAGGGAGAGCACGACACGATGAGTATCGATTTCGACAGAATCAGGCAGGAATTACCGCCATTGCAAGTGATTATCGGATATTCCGGGATCAAACTGCATAAACAGGGGTCGAGGTGGTTTGCCCACTGCCCGTTTCATGACGATTCGACGCCATCGTTCAGCATCTTCGCCGATGGCAAGCGCTGCGGCTGTCCGCCTTGCCAGTGGGATGGCGACGTGTTTGAGTTCGTGCAACGCTTTCAAGGGTTGCCGGACGCCGTGGCCGCCGCACGCTGGCTTTGCGATGAGTACGGTGTCGAGGTTTTCGAGACGGTTGCGCCTCGCGCGGTCAATGGGAGACGCGCATCGGTGAGCCGGACGCATACAGCCGTCGAGTCGAAGCGCAAGACCCGCCGCGGTCGCGAGATCGAGCACTACGATTACACTGACCCTGGCGGGGTTCCAGAGTTTCGCGTATTCCGCTACGAGCGGCTGTGGGACGACACCGGCGAGATCGCACCAGGCAAGGATTTCAGCCAGCGGCGTATTCTGCCCGATGGAAGCCTCGCCCGCGGCATGGACGGCGTGACGTATTGGCTCTACAGGGCTCCCGCGGTCGCCGCCGCTACCCAGGTATGGCTATGCGAAGGAGAACGCGACGTGCACGCCCTGGAGGCCCGCGGTGTGGTCGCTACGACCGACGCCGGCGGCTGCGGGGCCGTCCGCCAGTTCACTGAGCGCGGATACCCCGCTATGCTCGCCGGCAAAGACGTGCTCATCGTGCCGGACACCGACAAGGTGGGCCGCGAGCGCGGCGCCGCCATCGCCCACGCGCTGCACAGAGTATCCGCCAGGGTGCGAATCGTGCCGATACCGGAGCCGTACAAGGACGTGCGCGATTACCTCGAGGCCGGCGGGACGATGGAAGCGCTGCTGGAGTCGGCGGTGGATTACGCTCCTCCGGCCGTTGACAGCGTTGGCGCTGACAACGATGCGTTTCTCGAATCGCTTGTTGGCGTTGCCGATCCGGCCATCCCCGATCTGCGGTATTTCGCGCAGACGGATTACGGCAATGCTGAGCGGCTGCATGCCGTATTCGGCGACCGCATCCGGTGGTGTCACGATATGCAGCGATGGCTCGTCTGGAACGATCAGCGGTGGGTGGTAGACCACCAGCACGCCATCATCCGGCTCGCCAGGCAGACGATGCGGCATTTCTTGGCGCAGGTGCCTCAGATGGATTCGGACCTCCAGGACGCCGCCGACAAGTTTGGGAAGAAATCGGAGAACAAGGCGGGGTTGCACAACATGGTGGATCTCGCGCGGTCTCTGCACGGCGTTTCGATTTCTGCCGCCGATCTCGATTCCGACCCGTGGTTGCTGAACGTCCAGAACGGAATTCTCGACCTGCGCACCGGCGAAGTCATCCCACATGCACCCGAGTTTCTGATTTCGAAAATTTCACCGGTGCGATACAATCCCGAGGCCGGGTGCCCGCGATTCCTGCAGTTCCTGCGACGGATTTTAGACGACCGTGAGCACCTGATCGAATACGTGCAGCGGGCGATCGGGTATTCGCTGACAGGCATCGTGAGCGAGAAGGCTCTATTCTGCTGCTTCGGGCAAGGTAACAATGGCAAAACTACGCTTCTGGAGTTGTTTCGCTGGATACTCGGCGATTACAGCGCGCAGGTCATGATTGACACACTGATGGCGAAGGCCAGCGAGAACAACAACACGCTGGCCGATCTCGCCGACATCCGCGGCGCGCGCTTCGTCACCACCAGCGAGGCCGAGGAGAATGCCAAGCTAAGCGAGGGCAAGATCAAGTATCTGACCGGCATGGGCGAGGTTAAGACCTGCCGCAAGTACGAGAATCCAATCGTGTTTATGCCGTCTCACAAAATCTGGATGGACGCCAATCATCGACCAATCGTGCGCGGGACCGACAAGGCGATCTGGAATCGTCTGAAGCCGGTCGGGTTTACTGTCACGATCCCCGATGCCGAGATCGACCGTGACCTCCAAGGAAAATTAAGGGCCGAAGCCGAGGGGATACTGGCATGGGCGGTATGGGGTTGCAGGGACTGGCAGGCGAACTGCCTCGGGGAGTTGCCGGACATCACGGAGGAATCTGATCGGTGGAAGGCCGAGAACGACCCACTGAAGGATTTCCTCGAGGAGTGGTGCCGCATTGACCTGGAGGACGCCGAGTGCTTCACCAGGGCATCTGAGGTGCGCAAGGCGTACGAGAAGTGGGCGGAGGAGGAGGGTGAACGGTTCGCTCTCAGCCGTCACAAGTTCAAAGAGCGGCTTGAACTGCTCGGCTTGACGTACGCGATGCGCCGCTGGAAGTATGCCGACGAATGGCGCAGCGAGAGAGTGTGGCAGGGGATCACACTGCGCCGGTAGACAGGGCTCGGCGAAGCCTGAATTTCACGCCTCCTGGATAGCCTCCAGGGGGCGTTTTTCATTGGGCCGCCGTTACACGTTACGCCTCGTTACGCGTAACGGCCCTATATATATATATTTTGCTTTTACGTATTACACACATGCCCTATTTCATATACTTTACTCTTTTGTATTGTATGTAACCTATACATATCGTTACACTTAGTTACTGTAACGTACTATATGACGCATGTGCGCAAGTGTAATATAGATTACAGTATGTGATATATACGCGAATAATATATATAGGCGAATCTCGCGTAACGGCGTGTAACGTGTAACGAGATTTTTGGGCCTGTTCCCGCAAGCCTAATAGAATCAGTCGATTGCGGAGAATTTGCGGATGCTAAAAAACTAGCACACTCGTTACAGATTTTGTAACGGCGGCGGGTGTGCTAACTTCGTAGCAGGATGACCATAGAACAATGGGCTATCGATAGGGTAAAACCGTATCATCGGAACGCTCGGAAGATACCAGAGAAGGCAATCGCCAAGGTGGCCACGTCGCTGGCTCAGTTCGGCTGGAAGCAGCCGCTGGTAGTAGACCCGCAGGGCGTCATTATCGTGGGCCACACGCGCCTCCTGGCGGCCAAGAAACTAGGTATGACGCACGTGCCCGTCCTGGTGGCGAAGGATCTGACGCCGGCGCAGGTGAAGGCGTACCGGTTGATGGACAACCGCAGCCACGACGAGACGGCGTGGGATCTCGACCTACTCGGGCTGGAGATGGCCGATCTGAAGATGGAAAACATCGACTTGGAGTTTACAGGGTTTGATCTGCCTGAGATTGAAGGGTTCCTGGCGGTGGGGAGGGATGGTGACAAGGCGGACGAGTGTCCTGCGCCACCGGAGCATCCGGTTACGCGATACGGGGATGTGTGGCTGTTGGGACCGCATCGGCTGGTGTGTGGGGATTCGACGAACGCGGAGAACGTGGGCAAGGCGATGGGCGGCGCGAAGCCGAATCTGATGGTGACGGACCCGCCGTATGGGGTGGAGTACGACCCGGCGTGGCGGGACAGTTATGCTCCATCGGCCAGTTTTGAAGGTGATGGAACACTAGGAAAACGTGCACGCGGACAGGTGCAGGCTGACGACCGCGCCGACTGGGCCGACGCTTACAGGCTATTCCCTGGCGACGTGGCGTACGTGTGGTCTTCTGACCGGATGGCTGCTGATTCTGTTCTTGGGATTCGGGCTGCTCAGTTTGAGATACGGGCTTGTATTATCTGGAAGAAACAGCACTTCGTTTTTGGCCGAGGAGCGTACCATTCTGGCCACGAGCCGTGCTGGTATGCCGTCCGCAAAGGCGGCAAGGCGAACTGGCTCGGCGACCGCAAGCAGTCTACCGTGTGGGAAGTCGCCAACCTCAACCCGATGGGCGGCAACAAGGACGAATCGGCCACCGGCCACGGCACACAGAAGCCCGTCGAGCTCATGCGTCGCCCGATCCTGAACCACACCAAGCGAGGCGACGCCGTATACGACCCGTTTCTGGGCTCTGGAACCACGCTGATTGCCGCGCACGAGCTCGAGCGTGTATGCCACGGGCTCGAGATCGACCCGAAGTACTGCGACGTCATCGTGCAGCGCTGGCAGACCTTCGCAGAGAAGTCTGCCACACTGGAGGAAAACGGGCGCACGTTTGAGCGTGTAGCCAAGGACCGCAAGGTGAAGTAGCAGCCATGCCTGGAAAATCGACACGAACGAAAGCCAAAACGGAGCGCCACCTCGAGGGGCCAGGGCGGCCGCGCGCCATCATCGACCTTGACGAACTGGAGAAGTTGGCCATGCTGCAACCGACCCTTCGCGAGGCGGCGGCGTGGTTCAACGTGGACGAAGAGACGATATTCCGCCGGCTGCAAGATCCTGTGTTCCGCAAGCGCTGGGAGAACGGGCAGGCGAAGGGCAGGCTGTCGTTGCGACGCCAGCAGATCAAAATGGCCGAGGAGGGCAATGCCACCATGGGCATCTGGCTCGGCAAGCAGTTGCTCGGGCAACGCGACGTAACGGCGGTGGAGATGTCCGGGCCGGGAGGCACCCCCATCCAGGCGATGACGTTGAATCTGAGCGCGCTATCCATTGCCGAATTGGAGGAATTGCGGAAGCTGCGCGAGAAGATGGAGCCGCCGATGAAGGAGATCACCGACGGGCGCGAGGGCGGAGAGTGAACGAGGAACTGCGCCGTATCCTGGAGGAACAGCGCGCAGCGGCGGAATACTTGCGGTCGTGCCCGAGCGACCGCGGTGCCAGACTATGGCTGGCCGATTGGGTGGCTGAAGAAATCCTGCTGATCTTAGAGGAGAGAAATGGTAATCCTGGATCTCGATGACGCCTTCGAAGGCAACGACCGCATGGCGATGCTACGACAGCTTCGCAGCGAAGTGCCAGGTCTGCGAGTGACGTTATTCGCCATCCCTGGCCGGTGCAGCCCGTCATGGGTGCACGCCATGCACCGCGAGGCGGATTGGGTGGACATCGTGCCGCACGGCTGGATGCACCACAGCAACCGCGAATGTACGAACTGGACGCAGGATCAGTGCAAGCGCGCGCTTGACGACGCCGAGGCCCGCGGGTTCCACACCCGCGGATTCAAGGCTCCCGGCTGGCAGATCAGCGACGGCTGTTACGTCGAGCTCGTGCGACGGGGGTATTGGGTAGCGGACCAGCGGTACAACAATGCACGGCGGCCGGCAGCACTACGTACGTACCTCCTGGATGAACCACCGGACGGCGTAGTGCAGATCCACGGGCACGTCGGCCACCTGAACGGCTACAACGCCAACGAACTGGAGTATCTCGTGTCGAAGATCTTGCAATATCGAAATAGTGAGTTCGGATTCGTGCGGGATGTGGTAGGTTAGTTCCAGACGTACCTTTCTTGCTATTACGCACTAACCCTTAACGGCCACCGAATCAGATGACGGTGGCCGTTTTTTACGTCGTGGTCTATTATTTGGCGACGACATCGTGTATCATGAAGGCGTGAACTGGAAGGCATGGATTCATGGTTTGGGTTCAGCGTTCATTGGAGGCGGCGCGAACGTCGTCGCCACCATGGCTATCGACCCTGATGACTTCAATATGGCGACCGGTGCGAATCGCGTTGCTGTGTTGTGGCTGGCGTCGGGAATCGTGAGCGCAGCGCTGTACCTCAAGCAATCGCCGTTGCCACAGTTACAGGGAGAGAACAATGCAAATGCAGGAGACACCGTACACCGAGAATGATGTTGCGCGTATTCGGACACATTTCCTAGCTGTCCAGTCTGCGATGCAGGCTGGACAGGCGTCCGAGGCGCTCATGAAATACGGACTGCCAGCGGAATACGCGGCATGGGCGGATGAGGTTGTCCGTGCCGTCGTGCAGACTCACGGGTTGGGAGTACCGGCTTCGGCGTTCGTGATCGCCGGTATGACCGTCGGTTTCGCCATGGGCCGTGATTTCGGCAGATCGGAGGCGATGCCGGTATGCTGAGTATCGAGAAATTCAACGAACAATGCAGGCTATCGACCTCCGTGCACCGGTATGAGTGCGTTGTTGGCGGCGTTGTCGTTGGCCGATTTTCGAACACGCGCACGGCGGCGCGCACGGCGTGCTGGAATGCGTATTTACACAGCACGCACGATGTGATGGTGCGGGACCGGCTGAGTATCGAGATGCTGAATTATCACGATTGCATGGTAGCCGTCGGGAAAGCCGATCTCGAACGGGAGGAGGAATCGGCGATGCAGATCAGAGGGCGGTGGCGCGCCAATGGCTAACCGATATTTTGTGATTCGAGAGCGGGACGGCATGCCTCTGGCTTGCAACCAAATGGGCGCGGGTAGAGACTCTATGGAAAAATGCGCCGAAGTTTTTAGATCGCTCGGTGTTCCATGCAGAGTGTATGCGAAGATCGGTTTCCAGCATGTAAATGAATCTCGATTTGCTGCGCTGAAGAGATATCTAGAATACAAGCGCGACAAGTACGCATCCATGCGCGGAAAGCAGGATGCCAATGCCTGAACATCCGCTGTACGACATCATCATCCCGCACTACGGAATCGGCGATACGCCGGCGCTGATGGTGCGCTGCTTGCAAACCATCCGGCATTACAGCACGCAGCACCGCATCACGATCATCGACAATGTCGGCGTCGGCTGGGACGTTGTGAATCGGGAACTGGCGAACCATGAGGACTTCATGGTCATCCACAACACCGAGAACATCGGGTTTGTGCGGTCTGTGAATCTCGGGATGGCGGCCACCACTGCGCCGTACATTGTGCTGATGAACAACGACGCCGAGGCCGCACCGGGCTGGTTGCAGATGCTGCGGCAGCCGATGGAGGACCACCTTAACGTCGGAATAACTGGTCCGCGTAGCACCGACGGTGGATGGCAGACGCGGACGCCGATACGGCGTACGTGCGTGTTGCCTCCGGGATCGATGCTGGCGTTTTTCTGCGCGATGCTGCGGCGCACGATGGTAGACGAAATCGGACTGCAGGACGAGGCGTTCGAGCCGTACGCCGGGTTCGGCGGAGACGACCATTACTGCTGGCTGGCGGAACAGCGCGGCTGGCGATTGGCTCTGGTCGGTGATCTGGTGATCCCGCACAAGCGCCGCACGACGATGCGGGCGGTGCACGGCGAGCAGCGAATTGCCGAGATGCAAACGGCTGCACTGGCGAAGTTCCGGGAGATGCAGAAATGAACAGCACGTGGCGCAAGAGACGATGGATTTTTCAGTCTGCCATTGATAACGACTCCATTATTCAGCATTCTGTATATATCTGCATGGATGAAATCGAAGCAATGAGTCCAGGTCCAGATGGAACATTTGTCCACATGGCCAGCGGCGATCGTTATTTCATTGAGGGATCAATGTCGGAAATCGCCAAGGCTGTAATTCTCAACAAGCCTTTGAAATCGTTACCGGACGGCGGTGAGCCATGCGGATAGCCGCACTCACACCCACCGGCGACCGACCCGAGGCGTTCGCGTTGTGTGAGCGCTATATGCTGAGGCAGACATGCCAGCCGGACGTGTGGTTCGTCACAGACGACGGAATCGAGCCATCGGCTCCCAATGCGCTGCGCCTTCCGCCATGGGACAAGCCCGGTACCAGTCAACATCGCAATATGCTTGCGCTTCTCGATCTCGCCGAGCAGTCTGACTGCGACGCCTTCGTGATCATAGAGGATGATGATTGGTATAGTCCGCGATACCTGGAGCGTTGTGCGGCGCTTTTAGAGTTTCACGATCTCATTGGTGAGATTCCAGCGCGATACTACAACGTCAAAACGCGGCACTGGAGGATCTTCCCAAACAATCACCACGCCTCGTTGTGTCAGACGGCGTTTCGGCGTAGCATGATTCAGCCGCTGCGCGAGGTGGTGGCGTCGGGGCAGTGGATCGACATGACGTTTTGGCCACGGTATCTGAGCCGCGGGTTCCTGTGGGAAGGGAAAAACGTTGTCGGCATCAAGAGTATGCCTGGTCGCGCTGGCGTGTCGAACGCGCACCGTGAAACTGCATCCTGGGGGCACGCAGATCCGAAGCTCGAAAAGCTTCGTGAGTGGATCGGCGCCGACGCCGATCTGTATGCCGAATTCATCGATGGGAACGTGGCCGCCGGTAGTGCGCAGCCTACTGCTTGGTGCGCATCGTGCGGATTCGCCACGGTTGCGGACGAGGGCGATATATGCGCCAGGTGCTCCGCCGCCGGCGCGGATAATCTGCGATGCGAGACGTTCCTTTGGCGCGGCGCGCTGCAGTACCGCTGCCCAGCCGGGTGCGGATTCAACACGAGCGTGATGGACACTATGCGCAAGCATCTCAGTGGATGCCCGGTGCGAGAGGATCAGCGGGCGGCGGCGAAGATGCCGGGAATACCGGGAGGACTGTTCGATGAGTAACCAATACCAGATCTCCGGGCCGGCACTGCACGCGGCGCGCACCGTCTGGCGGAACTGGATACCGCGGGAGACGAGCACCTACGAAGCGACGCTGCGCAACGTCGCGCTGATGATCGACGCCGCCACGAAGATTTACCAACTGCAGCAGCAGATCGACCGGCTGGTGGCGATCGCGCCGTGGGGGAAATCGCGGATACACGAACTCCAGCGCAATATGGAGGAGATCCGCGAGGTGATCGAGCTTGTGCGATTGACTCACGAGCAGATGCAAGCTGGATACGTGCAGCGTACAGCGCACCAGACTCCGCATGAGGGCGCATGGCAGCAGTACCAGCAATCCGAGCAGGCACGCCGGGCAGCGCGCCTACTGTGGAAGCACTACTCGTGGGAGAAACAGTCATTCGGCAAGCTTCCGCCGACCGAGAAAAACATCGCCATCGTGATCGACGTGTGCATTGACACCTGGCGGGCGAATGTGTCGTTGCCGTTGCTCCTCCAGGAGTCAGGCTGGATCAATCGCGACTTCAGTGATAACTTCCGTGCCCTGCGGCGCGCATTACAGGCGATGGAATTGCTCCACGACCGTGCGCCGCGTATTGCGCCGGGTGTCGTTGGAGAGCCGCTTGCAGGGTATCGTCCGCGCCAGCAGGAGCCTTCCAGGCAGCAACGCGAGGCGTGGCGACCGGTTGCGGAGGCATTAGAGAAAGCGCGCACCGTCGAAGAATCGGTACAAGTTATGCGCAAGGCTGTTATTATAGGCGCAAGGAGTTAGTAACAGTTGATGAACTGTTCGGGAGAGGCGAAGAGTAACTCCATGGTTTGTTTGTTAAGGAGACAAAGCCATGGCGATTCGTTCCGCGAAGGGGACGCTGTTCAAGATCGGCGACGGAGCGTCGCCCGAGACTTTCTCGACTGTTGCGCAGATGCGCTCGATTTCCGGCCCTTCGGCGACCGGTGTCGAGCAGGACATTACCACGCACTCGACGGCCGGAAACTGGAAGGAAAAGGCTGTCGTGCTGCTCGACGGTGGGAGCATCGGGTTCCCGGCGAACTACGACAGTGCGGAGGCGACGCACGCTTTCGCAACCGGCATTTGGCAGAACTTCATCAACCTGACTCCGCAGAATGCGGCACTGGTGTTTCCGAGCTCTATCGGGTATCTGTACATGAATGTGTACACGATGGGGCACTCATTCGATGCACCTGTGGACAACATCCTCGGCGTGAACTTCGAATTTTCGATCAATGGAGCACTCACGGCAGCAAACGGCGCAAGCCCGTATTGATCCGTGCCGGTGCAAGGGAGAGAACATGATTAATCCAACGGATGTGACCATCGATGTGACCATCGGTGGGGAAAATCGGCGCCTGTATTTCAACCTGAACGCATTTCAGAAGTTCGAAGAGGTCAGCGGGAAGAAATTCCCGCGATTTCTTTTTGGCTTGGTGGATGCGTGGTCCAAGATGGCGAAGAACGCCAAGTCTAAGGCCAAGGCCAAGGCTGAGGCACAGACTGATCCAGTTGATACTGGAGAATCCGTGCTCGAAGCGCTTGGCGAAATCGGTGCCAAAGATATCCTTGCGTTGGTATACGGGGCTTGCCACGAATACGACTCGCAGGATGACCCGAGGTGGCCACTCTCTCCCGGCCGCCTCGGGAGACTACTTTCCGCGACGGAACTGGTGCGATTGCTGCCGCAGATCATGACGGCGTTGCAGCGCAACGTTCCGAAGGCGTCTGATGCGCCGAAGACGGGAGGAGAGGAAACTGGCCGCCCTACGCTGGTGGAGAAATCGACGCCGACGAGTGGTGGCTCAACATCTGGAGGGGAGGTCGATCCATTGGCCTTACTGACCATGCGATCGGGCGACTCAGTCTGAGAGGGTTATTCGTTTTGCTTCATGACCATCGGCAGCAGATTGCACAGCGCGAATTACGGGCGGATTTCCGTGCGTATCGCGTGGTGCAGGCGTGCCGTGGTATCGCGCAGGGGCTCGGCGGAAAGAAGGACGACGCCAAGCCGGAGGATATCTTCCCATCCTTGCGTGCGCTGAATTTTGTCGGTGATGAGCCGGACGACCTCGATGATGAGGATTTGGCTATGTCATCGTTTCGGCAACTGCGCCAGCAGATGGGCGCATAGAGGAGAGAACGCATATGCAAGTCACAATTCCCGTGCCGCACCCAGGCGCGAAAATTAATCAGGACATCCTCAACAAGCTCACCACGCGCGGCGTGTTCAGCGGCCAGCGCGTATTCGCCTCGCTGGTGGAGTACATGGCTCCGGTGGGCGGGCAGCCGCAGAACACCATCCCGCAGGATGCGGCGAAGCCGAAGTACTTCTACAGCTTCGCGCCAGTGGGCGTGTTCATCGACGGATCGCTGAGCCTCGACGGCATTTACGCCTCCGCGTTCAGCGACGATTCATTCTCCATCTACTCGAAGACCTTGGCGGATTTTTACCGGGATCGGGTGCGCGCGAAAGATCTCGAATTCGCCACCATTCCAAGGCTCGTGATTCGCGAACTGCCGGATTACGACAAGCTGAATTTTTTAGCCGACGTGCGTTACGCGGCGGCGGCGGTTGCGGCCGGCAGAAAGCGCGAGGAGGTAGAAGCAGAACTGCGCGCCGGACGTGTGGTCAGCGCAGACGAGCAACCGTGGATGTTCGGATCGTTGCTGTACGATCCCACCGGACCCATTGAGCGCGGCGGCGTTCGCTATCGCGCGATGTTCCCCAGCAATCACGGGCTGAAGTACGAAAATGGTCTTCCCGTGGTGTTCAACTATCAGGAGTATGACCGCGCGTACCCGATCAAAACCACGGTGTATGTCGGCGAAGGGGCAGCCAAGGGGACCGCGGCGATCAAGGCCGGCGTTAACCCGCGCGCCACGCTTTTCCCGGCCATGATGAGTCCAGACGATGCCGCGCTGAATGCGGCGATTCTCAGCCTTGTGGAGGTGAAGTAATGCTGCTATCGAATGAAGAAGCAAGACTACTGCGGATGGTGGAGGAAATTCACACCATCGTCACGAAGCAGATGGGCGGCGGGTTGGTCGGTGACGGTCAGAAGCATCCCGTCGCGCCGACGGAATTGGAGGTTGCGTCCAACCCCGGAGAATACTTTCAAACGCAGTACGATATCTTCAAGAGCACCGTAACATCGCAGCAAGTCATCGATTTGTTTTCGCCGCCCGAGGATGATGGCGAAGGTGGAGTGATCCGGAAGTTCGTCGGCGGGTCGTTGTACGCATGGGCGAAGGTGGATATGCCCGGATTGATGCGCTACTATGCGCAGAGATTCAGGGTTCCACTCAGCATTTCCAAATTACATCCGGGACAACGCGAACTGATGGGCCTGTGAAACCATGCCTCGGCCACCCACGCTGCCATCGCTTGAGGAGATCGATACCGCGCTTGCGGAGCGATCCCTACACAAATTCGTGCAGCAGGCGTGGACGTGGGTGGAGCCGGAGGCGCAGGCATTCGTAGACAATTGGCACATCCAGGCTGTCTGTGAGCATCTGGAGGCCGTGACCGCTGGGCAGATTCGCAATTTGATCATCAACATTCCGCCCCGGTCGTCAAAATCCACCATTGTGAGCGTGATGTGGCCAGCGTGGGAGTGGGGGCCGGCGCGCAGACCGGGCACGCGCTGGCTGTGCTCGTCGTATTCCGCGCACTTGGCGCGCCGCGATTCGATGAAGTGCAGGAAGCTCATCGAATCGCGCTGGTATCGCGATCGGTGGGGATCGGTGTACTCGCTGGCCGGAGACCAGAACGCCAAGGACTACTACGAGAACACAAAATCCGGTCGCCGGGTGGCGACGTCGATCGGCGGAGGTAACACCGGCGAGGGTGGCGACCGGCTGGTGATCGATGACCCGCACGAAGCGGGCGAATCGAAATCTGACGTACGGCTGGAAGATGCAATCGAGTGGTATCGCACGTCGATGTCTACGCGCGCCAACAATCCGAAGAGTGGTTCACTTTGCCTGATCGGGCAGCGTGTTCACCATGCGGATCTAACGGCGTATATCCTCGATACGCTGGGGGATAAGTTCGACAAGCTTATTTTGCCGGCGGAATACGAATCGCCGAGCCGGTGCACCAGCAGTATCGGATTCGTGGACCCTCGAATTACCGAAGGCGAACTGCTATGGCCGAAGCGCTTCGATACGGAGTATCTGCAACAGCAACGGCTGATCATGGGCTCGGCGAATTACACGGCTCAGTATCAGCAGCGCCCAACGGCGGTGAGCGGATCTGTTTTCAAGCGCGAGTGGTTCGCCACCCGCTACACCGAATCGCCGCGCGATGTGGCCGCCAGGTGCCACCGGATCATTCAGTCGTGGGACTGCGCATTCAAGGACGCTGAGACGAGCAGTTATGTGGTTGGGCAGGTGTGGGGCGTGTCAGGCGTCGATCGCTACCTGCTGGCAGAGCGGCGTGAGCATCTCGATTTCGTGCGCACGAAGGCAGCCATACGAGCCATGGCGGAATCGTGGCCGACGGCGGACCTGATCCTGATCGAGGACAAAGCGAACGGTCCAGCCATTATCAACGACCTGAATCGCACCATTAGCGGAATCGTTCCGGTGCAGGTTGAAGGCAGCAAGGAAGCTCGCGCGCAGGCAGTGACGCCGGAATGCGAGAGTGGAAACGTGATTCTGCCGTCGGCGGAGATAGCGCCATGGATTGAGGATTACATTGAGGAGTTATGCCAGTTTCCCCGAGGAAGATACAATGATCGTGTGGACGCTACCTCGCAAGCTCTGTCGCGGCTGAAGACGATGTTGCGCGAATCGACGGTTTCGAAGATACACGTCTTCGGCAAGCAGAGTGCGTGGAATACGAGCCAATGGGGGATGAGATGATCCGAACTATGTTCGATTCCATGCTGAGGAAAATTGGATACGAGCAGGTCGAAAAGGCTGGCCCGTCCCGAGGTGTCGGCGTCACGGGGCTGAAGCGGTGGGGCGACCGCGGACTCGTCAATGAGGAATTCTTGCGTGATCTGAGCGGCAGCCGGGGATATCGGAAATATCGCGAGATGAAAGACAACGACCCCGTCGTCGGGGCGGTACTGTTCGCGATCGAGATGGTAATTCGAAACGTTTCATGGCGCGTGGAGGACGGATCGGATGAAGCGCATGAACTGGTGGAATCCTGCATGCACGACATGGGCGCATCGTGGCCGAACACGATGGCGGAGATTCTGTCGATGTTACCGTTCGGCTGGTCGCTGTTCGAGGTGACATACAAGCGCCGCGGCGGGGCGAAGCGCAACGCGCTGGAAAGCTCGAAGTACAACGACGGGCGGATCGGCTGGAAGAACTGGAGCCTGCGCGGACAGGACACGCTGTGCGAGTGGGTATGGGATGAGGACGGCGAGGTTATCGCGTTCGTGCAGACGTCGCCGGTGGAAATCCCCATGGACAGGTGCCTCCTGTTTCGCACCGGTGTGCACAAAAACAACCCCGAGGGCCGGAGTATCCTGCGCAATGCCTACAAACCGTGGTATTACGCGGAGCAGTTGAGCCGCATTGAGGCGATCGGAATCGAGCGCGACTTGGCCGGGCTGCCCGTGATGTATGCCTCGGAGCGTGCCATCAGCCAATACGAATCGATCCTCCGCCAGATCGTCAGCAGCGTCAAGCGCGACGAAAACGAAGGCCTGCTGATTCCGAAGATCGTGGACCCGATTACCAAGGAAAAGGAAATCGAACTGGTTCTGTTGTCGTCTGCCGGATCGCGGCAATTGAACATCAGCGACACCATCCAGCGTTATCACCGGCTGATCACGATCAGTGTGATGGCCGATTTTGTGATGATGGGTCACGAGAAGGTCGGATCGTTGGCGCTGGCATCGTCCAAGACGTCGATGTTTGCGCTGGCCGTCGGTGCCATCCTGGAATCGATCGCCAGCGAGGTCAACGACCGTGAAATACCGCGATTACTGCGCTACAACGGCATGCCGACGGACGAAATGCCGAGGCTGGTGCCGGGTGACATCGAGAAAATTGACCCGAAGGAAATGGCGGCGTTCCTCACGGCGATTTCCGGGGCTGGCGTGCTGAGCACACCGGACGATGAACTCGAAAACTACCTGCGCGAGATGATGGGTCTTCCACCGAAGCCAGAGGACGACATGGCGCGCCCGAATCCGAGGATAGCCACGTCCGCATCCTCCAGGGACATGCCGGAGCAGGACGACATGGAGGAGCCTGAAGACGACGCCGAATCCGAGTCGGTAGATCCTGTCGAGGTGGAGTAATCCGCCGTGGCTGTTACCACCACCAACGAAGCAGCCGACCGGCATCGCCGCCGTGTATCGCGCGCATTCCTTGCCATGGTGGACGCCTTGGCGCGAGGCGTGCGCCGTGACACCGACCCGCAGCGAATACCGGAGCGTATCGGCGATCTGTTTCGCGGATCAGGATTACAGCCGGACGAGCGGAGCATCGAAGACGAACTGCGCGCGACGTTCGAGGCCGGGGCAGGGGTGGGGATGTATGCACTGCGCAGTGTGCGCGCGGCAAAGGCTGTGCCTATAGGCTCCGTCGCCGCGGCGATGTCGTTCAGCGTGTTGAATCCGTCGTCGGTGTCATTCCTCCAGGGATACACATTCGAACTCGTTTCGGGGCTGACGGCGATTTTACAGGAGACGCTACGCGATATCGCCACGCGCGCATTTCGCGATGGATTGACGGTGCAGCAGCAGGCGCGGCTGATCCGGCAGAGCATCGGGCTGACGCCATCGCAACTGCGGGCGGTCGATAATTACCGGCGCATGCTTGAATCCGGCGACGCCGGGGGGCTGCGGGAAGCGTTGACGCGCGAATTGCGAGATGCCCGATTCGATTCGACGCTACAGCGGGCGGCGGCCGCCGGCACGAGGCTTACCAGGGCGCAGATTGAGCGACTGGTGGCGCGATACGCCGAGCGCCAATTTCGATACCGTGCGGAAATGATCGCACGCACGGAAACGATTCGCGCCGCCAATGCGGGGCAGGTCGAGGCATGGCGACAGGCGCAGCAACAGGGGCTGCTGTCGAGTACGGTGCGGCAGAAATGGATCGTGACGAAGGACGAGCGGACGTGCGAGATATGCCCGCAGATACTGAGCATGAATCCCGGCGGAGTGCTGATCGGTGGTGCGTTTCAGTCGCCGGTAGGGCTGGTGAGGCAGCCTCCCGACCCACACCCGATGTGCCGGTGTTCGTTGGGGCTACTGGTGCAGTAAAAGCGCGGGGTGGTGAAGGTGGTGGTTATGGCTTGAGGCATTTGATTGCTTTGAAGTTGCAGCCTAGCCGTTTTGCCGTAGCGATAGCTTGCTTTTTGTCTCGCCATGCAGCACGGAAGCACCCATTGTTTACACAGCGGCCGCCATCTTCTATAGAAATAACGACGTAGTAGACTTCTCCCGAATGGATGTCTCTGATGTCCAGACTTTCGTTAGTGTTGATTAAGTTCTTCATATAATCATCATACTACGCTTGAATGCCTGAGTCAACAACTTTCTGCACTCTTGTTACTAACTCAGTGAGTAACTTGGTGATACAGCGCATCTAAGTTTGTGATACATTGCAATCAATGGCCACCAAGGCACAACCGATGGTGAAATTGGTCGGGAGCATTGCAAAGCGCGACGACGATAAGCGGCTCGTGTTTGGCTGGGCCTATATGGCCAAGCGCGCCGGCGGCGATGCCGTAGTGGATCACAGCGGTGATCGCGTGGACAACATCGAACTGCTGGAGTTATCCGCATATGAGTATGTGCTGATGAGCCGCGAGGGCGATGTTATGCACACGCAGAAGCGGGCGTCCGTGCTGATCGAATCGATGGTGTTCACGCCGGAGAAGTGCGAAGCGTTGGGGCTCGCGAAGGACGCGCTTCCCGTTGGCTGGTGGGTGGGTTTCAAGGTGCTCGACGACGACGCATGGGAAGGTGTGAAATCGGGCAAGTACGCAATGTTCAGCATTGAGGGGGTGGGACGCTATGCCGAAGCCGCGTAAACCACGGTCGCTTGACCTGTTGCGCCTGGATCGCGTGTCCCTGGTGGACAAGGGTGACAACCCCGAGGCGCACATCATGATTCACAAGCGCGCCGAGGCGAAGTTTTCGAAGGGCGATCGCGTCAAGATTTCAACACCCCACATGGACATGAAAAAGGGTGACATGGGAGTCATCGCGGAAGTCTCTTCCGAGACTGCTTATGCAGTCAAGATGGACGGCGAGAAGAAAGCTCATCGTTGGTACACAGATTCCGAAATGGAGCCGGCCGAATCCATGCAGGATGACATGGACACTGTCGAAAAGGCCATCCAGCGCGGAATGTCGTTTCAGCGGCGCTGCAACGAGGTGGAAAAGGCCGTGCAGGCGAAGTGGGGCGGAGAAGGCTGGGCCTACTGCAAAGAGACATTCGACAACGCTGTTGTGTTTGAGCAGGGCGGTAAGCAATGGCTCGCACCCTACTCGATGGAGGAGTCCGAGGGAGAGATGAACGTCAGTCTCGGCGACCGCGAACAGGCGGAAACCGTTTACGAGACGCAGAAGGGAGAATCGATGACCGCAGAGCAGATTATGCAAAAATTCACTGCCCTCGAAGGAACGCTCGCCGAGACACAAAAGCGGGCGGAGCGTGCGGAGGCAATCACGAAACTGAATGCGGCGGAACGTGCCGTGTTCGAAAAACTCGACGTCGCCAAGCAGGACGAGTATCTCGCAGGGGATGCCGCCGTCCGCGAGAAGCTGGCGGATTCGGTGAAGCCGGCAAAGGCCGAGCCGACCGACGTTGAAAAGCGACTGGCCGCGCAGGAGGCCGAGAACGCCAACCTCGCCAAGCGCCTGGCCGCAGCCGAGGAGGAAGCCGAACTCGCGCGGTACGCAAAACGCGCCACCGTCGAGATTCCGAACACGCCCGGCACCGACGACGACAAAGGCCGCATGCTGCGCGCGGTCGATAAGATCGCCGATGCCGAAGTGCGCAAGGCCGCGCTGGCCGCACTGAAGGCGGGCGATGCCGCACTGGCCACGCTGGGTAAGCAGGTCGGCACGGCCGGCAAGGATGAGCCGAGTGGTGCCGAGGCGAAGCTCGAAGCCGCCGTCGCGAAGATCGTCTCCGAGGAGAAGGTCAGCGTCTCCAAGGCATGGGGGATCGTGATGGACCGGCATCCGGAACTGTACCGCGAATACCGCGCGGAGAAGCAGGGGGTGAACTAACATGGCGTTCGAACAGAGTTTGCAGTGCGTGACGCTGGAGGCCGGACAGGATCTGTCGGCCAAGCAGTATCACTTCGTCACCATCGCCAGCGACGGGCAGGTCGATGCGACCGGCGATGGGCTGATGGCCCATGGCGTTCTCCAGAACGATCCGGCTGCGGCCGGTCGCGGCGCAACTGTAGCCATCTCGGGCATCTCCAAGGTGGTCATCGGCGGCGCGTGTACCGCGGGCGGGTTGGTTGCCGCGGACAGCAGTGGGCGAGCGGTCAATGTCGTCTCGGGCGACTTCGCGCTTGGAGTTGCGCTCGAAACGTCGTCCACGGCGAATGCGATCATTCCCGTGCTGCTGTTGTCGCCCGGAAAGGTGTGGGGATAAGGAGGAGCCATGAGAGGTCAAATCACAGTCCACAAGCATCTGCCGACCGCCGGAGACGTTCACGTCGATCGTCCGTTGACGAATTTCTCCATGTCGGTTTTTCAGGAGGAATCCGCGTTTCTGGCGTCCTCCTGCTTCCCCGTCATTCCCGTGATGAACCAGACGGACAAATACTACGTCTGGAATCGCGGAGACATGTTCCGCGACGAGGCTCGCGTTCGCGCACCCGGCACGCCGGTGTCGCGCACCGGCGCACGGCTGTCCACGGACAGCTACTACTGCGAGATCTACGAACTCGGCGACATCATCCCTGATGAGGTTCGCCGCAACGCCGATCCCGGTACGAATATCGAGCAGAACAAAGTGCGCACCATCATCCAGAAACTGCTGATCCGCCGGGAGCGGATCTTCGCAGCCAACTATCTGGCCACCGGCAAATGGTCCACCGACATTGACGGCGCCAGCGTATCGCCACAGACCGCTGAAGTGCTCGAGTGGAACAACGCATCCAGTACGCCTATCGATGACGTGTTGGTCGGCAAGGAGACCATCCTCAAGAATACCGGCAAGGAACCGAACACTCTTGTGCTCACCTACGACGTGCGGCGCGTGCTGGCCACCAATGCGCAGGTGCTGGCGCGGCTGACTGGCGGACAAACTCCCGGCGGTCCCGCTAAGGTGTCCGATGCCGACTTGGCGAAGGTTTTCGAAGTCGATCGGATTCTCGTGTCGAAAGCTGTCTACAATTCCGCCAAGGAAGCGGCGACGGCTAGCATGGGATTCGTGGCCACGCGGTCGGCGTTGCTGCTGTATAGCAATCCGAATCCGGGGCTCGACAGCGAAACCGCCGGCGCAACGTTCGTCTGGACCGGAAGCGGCTTCGGAAACGGAGTCGGTGCGCAGATCAACATGATGCGCGATGACAAGGTCTATTCCGACCTGATCGACGGCTTCATGAACTTCGATCTGAAGAAGACCAGCGCCGACATGGGCTACTTCTTCAACCAAATCGTGGCGGCGTAATGTATCGCAACGGCTTCGATCCGAACGCGGCGTACCGGGTTTGTACTTGGCGCGGATTCAGGCATGGGGCGCGCCAGTACAAGCTCGGTGATGTCGTTACGGTGGCAGACATCGACGCCGCGACGCTGTTTACGCTGTATCGCTTCCGATCAGTGGAGAAGGTCGTCACGAAGATATCGCCGATTTCAACGCATGCCTCGCCGATGCCGGTGTCGTCGTCGGAACAACCGGCGCGGCAATCAGCCATGTCTAGCCTGGCGGAGTCGGTGGCCGCCAGCCTGGAAGGGCTTGGTATCAACGAACTCAAAAAGTTGTGCAAGGCGCGAGGGCTCGATGCTCACGGAAACGAAAATACATTACGGGATCGTCTCCTCGCCATGGTGGGATGACTATCCGGTTTTCATTATCGGCGGAGGCCCATCACTGCGCGGATTCGATTTCCGTCGTCTCGCTGGCCGTGGCCGCATCCTCGCGGTAAACGAATCGTTTGTCCACCTGTCCACCGTCCTCCCAATCGATGCCGTGTTCAGTCTCGATCAGAACTGGGCACGGCATCGGAATTCCGAGATGTCGATGTTTCGCGGCGAGAAATTCCTGGCGGTGCAGGATTTCTATTGGCCATACGTGGATCAGGAAGCGGTTATGCTCCACCGGCTGCGCCGTCCGGGATTGAGCGATGATCCCGGTGCGATTCATGCCTGCGGGACATCGGGATACGGCGCGTTGAACTTGGCGTATCTAAAGCGGGCACGGACCATTTATCTGCTTGGGTTCGACATGGCGGGCGGGCACTGGCATGCCGAGCCAGGATGGGGCGGCGGGATTCCGCTGGAACCGCTGGCGTCGGCGTTCGATGCGGCGGCGCAGCAACTCGCGGCCGCGGGCGTCGAGGTGCTGAACTGCTCGCCGCGGTCTACTATCACGGCATTTGAAAAAATCGCACTGGAGGAAATCTGTTGAAAACAATTCTGCTAGTTTTTGTTTTTTCCGTGCTGGGATGGTCGCAAACCACCCACACTGTAACGCTGTCCTGGGCAGATACGTTGAATCCGGCCGGCACAACGTACAGCGTATATCGCGCGCCTGGTTTATGCTCCGGCACTCCGGTGTTCGCCAAGATCGCAACGGCAGTAACTGCCAAGACCTATGCCGATACCACCGTGCAACCTGGAAACTACTGCTATTCCGTGACGGCCACGTTCAACAGTGTTGAATCTGCGCAGAGCAACACCGTACAGCCAGCGGTCCCGGCGTTCGCGCCGACTGCGTTGCAATTTCAGGTAGCTGTCGGTCCGAGACGAGTAATGAACAGGGAGGCATCGTAATGCGCCAAATCATCATCATGGAAACTGAGCAAACCAACCCGTCAAACGGCGGCATGCTGTCCATTCGTTGTGCGTTTTGGTTCGCTGTAACTCCAGGGCAGGAGATCGCCTTGCCGAATTTCACCAGTGCCGTTAAGGGTACCTTCGCGCCGAATGCGCAGGAGGCCACGGATTTGCAAGACGGCAAGGTCGTAGAAGAGGTGCGCGATTTCGTCTTGCCAAAAACGTACACGAATAATCAGGTGAAGGCGATGCTGATCGCGTCCTACAATGATCGCAAAGCTTACCGCGATTCACTCCCGGCGCGAGGTTCGCGTTATGGAATTTCGTGGGATGGCACGGCATGGAGCCAGTAATGTGCTGTCCCTGCTATTACTCTGGCAACTGGTATCTCCGCCTACTGATTTACGGGCGGATGTAGATCAACCTATGGCCATTTCGTTCAGTACACTAACCTCCGGCAGCAGTACCAGCAACGGTGCGAGCACTGCAAGTGTTTCGCCCACGGCGAATGCGTTAGTGGTGCTCGTCGTCGCTCAGAGTGTGGCTGGTGGCGGAGCCACGGACATAAACGACACTCTCGCAGTGTCTGGAAATGGTATCACCTGGACGGAAGTTTCGCAGACGATATTTGCAGTTCGCCGGAACCTGTGGGTATTCGTCGGAAGCAATGCCTCGCCATCAACCGGTTCCATTACATTGACATTTTCCTCCGGCAACGGATCAACTTTCGAGCAAATGAAATGGTCTGTCTCGGAGGCCACCGGCGTAGATGTCGGCGGCACCCCGATCGGTACAGCGTACACCACGGCAAGCAGCGGAACAGCCGCCACTGTGACGGTATCGGAGACTCCGGGCAGCGGTGATTTTGTTTTTGCCGCTTTTGCGCTGGAGGACAACAACACGCCGTCGCTTAATGCGGAATTAGACACTACTCTGCATTCTTTCGGCGATACAACCGGAGCGCGAAGGCTTACAACGGCCTACGATTCTGCGCCGGATTCTTCCCCTACTCCGGGAATCACTTGGACGGGGACGACCGGTTACGGTGGCGTGGCGTTCGTGGTCAATGCGTCCGCTGGAGCCGCCGCTACGTCGTTTCCATTTTTCCGCAATCCAATGGCGCACATGTTAGTGAGGTAAAAATACATGGGACGAATGTACAATCTTCCTCTCGCCCGTACCGCCGTAACGGCGGCGGTCGATCTTGCCGAGATCTTGACAGCGGCAACGCATATTTGCGTGATCCACGCCATTGAGTTATCGCAATCTACTGAGCTTGGAGATGCGGCGGAAGAGCAATTGCAACTTGCCTGGAAATCCGGCCAGACGACGAGTGGTAGTGGCGGTAATACGGGTGTTGCGCCGATTCCTATTTTGATCGGCGATTCGGCGCACGGCATGACCGTGGAAACTTTCAACACGACGAAAGCCAGCGCCGGGACAATTGTCACTCACAAGGTGTGGGACTGGAATATCCGCGTACCGTTCCTGTATGTCTTCGCGCCGGAACAGCGACTCATTATCCCGCCGTCTACTCGCGCAACACTGGAACTTGTTTCTGCCCCCGCTGATTCTGTAATTATCGGCGGCCAGATCGTAATCGAGATCATTGGATAGGAGACCATCATGAGTAAAGGAAATACGTTCGAGAACGACTGGCTGAAGCTGATTTTTAACGCTACGGCCATCGCCAACATCGCGGACGATGCAGCATCTGCGCCACTGACCAATCTCTATGTGTCACTGCACACCGGAGATCCTGGCGAGGCTGGCGACCAGACCACGAACGAGATTTCGTACACCGGATACGCGCGTGTCGCCGTTGCCAGAACTACTGGCGGATGGACTGTGACCAACAACAGCGTGAGTCCAGTGGCGAACATTGACTTCA
>CAZRFC010000009.1:0-5059 GCA_964598975.1 uncultured Mycobacterium sp.
GGCCGAACGCCGGGCCTGGGCCGAGGAGATGGCGACCAACATCTACTCCGATCCGCTGGTATTCCGCTGGCCCAACCACGCCAAGCTGTTCTTCAACAACAAAGGCGTGGCGGCCAACACCACCGACATCTGCAACCAGTACCCGCCCGGCGACATGTCGCTGTGGGTCTGGTGAGTCCCGCTATGACCACAGCGACCCCACCCGTCATCCGGCGCTGGCTGCAGGCGATCGAGAACTGGGAAACCGCCGAGTTGGAAGACCTGCTGGCCGAAGACGCGGTGTTCTACTCCCCCGCCGTATTCACTCCCCAGCGCGGTCGCGCGACAACATTGGCTTACCTGCGTGCCGCCGAGCAGATGTTCTCGCAGACGAACTTTCACTACGTGGAGAAGTGGTACGGAGAAAACTCTGCGGTGCTGCACTTCGCTGCCGACGTCGGCGGGCTCTCCCTGGAGGGCATCGACATGATCCACTGGAATGACGAGGGCAGAATCACCTCGGTCAAGGTGATGATCCGGCCCTTCAAGGCATTGCAGGGCGTCATCGGCACGATGGCCGAACTGCTGGCCGCGCAGTGATCGACGCTTGTTTGCTGCCGGTCGACGCGCGTCACGCCGGCGACTCGGTGTGGACTCACCTGGGTAACGCTCATTGCTGACCTCGGCAAAGCCTCGACGTGCCTCTGGAATTTCCAGTACCGGTGTGAGTACAGTGCGGAGAGCCCGTCGCGGGGCCGCCAGGTTTGCGCCGGAGTCGGCCATCTGCAGTTAGCCACAGGAGTTTGTCTCAATGAGTTCTGAATACCTTTCCGCCGGGAACATCGGTCGGGTCGGCGCTCTGGCGGTCGCCCTGGGTATCGGCGCCGCGATGGCCGGCGGAACCGGCACCGCGTGGGCCGAAACCTCCCGAGGCGACACCGGATCAAGCGGACAGAGTTCGGAGCAGACCTCGGCGACGGATGCGACGGATACAACACGGACGTCGACGTCGAAACGTCGGACCGGTACCGGGCCGTCCCGCAGCACAATCCGGTCGAAGTCCGATTCGTCGGCGCTGCCATCGGCGGCCGCAACCGCACGGCCGGTCAAAATCCCCAAGGATGTCAAGGTCATTGCGCCGGTGAGCGCGCCCGCACCCGCCGCGATAGCTTCGACACGGGTTCAGGCCACACCAACCCTCCCCGCGCCGGCTGATTCGATCGCGCTCCCCGCGGTGGTCCCGGCGGCGCCGATCGATGTCACCACCGCGGTGCCCACGGCACTGCCCGCTAAGCCGGCAACCCTGGCCGCACCGCGAGTCGGTTCCCGGCTGCTGTCGGTGGTCGACCCGGCACCGCTGGCCGGCGGCAGCACACCGGGGGCCCCGGCCTCCTCCCCGGCCCTTTGGGCTCTGCTGAGCTGGGCCCGCCGCGACGCCGGCCGGACCGGAGTGAAGCTGGCGGCGGCTCAGGGCGCCCTGCCGGCAGAAACCACCACCGCTCTGGTGACCACGCCGACCAGCCTGCCGTCCACGCCGCTGGGCTGGGTTACCGGCCAGCGCAACAATCTGACCCCGGGCGCCCTCTGGCCGCAGACGAACAACACCAGGTGGGCCAACATTTACGGCACCGACCTGGGCATCATGTGGTTCAACGGCGAGAACGGCAAGACCCAGCTGGCCTTCGGCGACACCTTCTCCGCCGTCAACATGACCGGCGACTGGCGTTCCAACGTGCTGCTGCTCAGTGACGACACCAACCTGACCGACGGCCTGACGCTGATCAACACCGGCCCGGCCTACCAGTTCATTCCGGCGGCCCGAAACCAGGTGTTCTTCATCGGATCGGAGGTCACCAACATCCCCACCTCTGCCGTGTACGCGAACGGGGAGAACTACGTCAACTACATGTCGGTGAAGTCATGGGACTCACCGGGGCGTTGGACCACCAACTACTCCGCGATCTCCCAGTACGACCCCGACAGCGACAAGTGGGTGCTGCAGAAGAACACGATCCGCTCGGCCGGCTGGTTCCGCGCTTCGAAGAGCTACAAGGCCGGTGACCAGAACTTCCAGCAGATGGCCTATGTGCTGGAACCCGAGAGCAAGGTCGCCCCCGGCGAGACCCGCTACGTCTACGCCTTCGGAACCCCGTCGGGCCGACAAGGTTCGGCGTTCCTGTCCCGGGTTCCGGAGACCGCCGTGACCGACCTGTCGAAGTACGAGTACTGGGACGGCACCACCTGGGTGAACCGGCAGGCCAAGGCGGCGCCCATCATCGGTGATTCGACGAGGTCCACCGGAATCTTCGGCTGGGCCAAGGACATCGCCAACAACCCCAGGTTCTTCGGCGGCTGGTTCGCCGGATTCACCGGCGCCAAGACCGGTGGCAACGTCAGCGAGATGAGCGTCCAGTACAACGAGTACCTCGACAAGTACGTGGTGCTCTACGGCAACGGCGCCAATAACGTCATCCTGCGCACCGCGGACTCCCCCGAGGGACCGTGGTCGGATCCGGTCACCATTGCCACCTCGGTCAAGTATCCCGGCCTGTACGCGCCGATGATCCATCCGCTGTCCGGCACCGGTGAGCTGACCGACTCCAACGGCGACCCCGACATCGCCAACCTGTACTGGAACATGTCGATCTGGAGCAACTACAACGTGGTGCTGATGCAGACCGATCTGAGCCCCCTGGTCGTCATGCCGGTGTGAAGGCCAGGATCGGCGGGTTCGCGGTAGCCCTGGGAATCGGAGCGGGGCTCGCCGCCGCGGCCCCCGCAGCCGCCGACGACAGCAGCGGGGAGCAGAAGTCGGCCCCGGCGGCCCGAGTCGTGCACAGCGGCCCGAAGGCGGCCGCCTCCGGGCCGAGAGTCAGCCCGCTGCGCCAGAGTCGCAGCGCGGTTCGCACCGCCAAAACGGGTGCCACCGAACTCAGCGGCATCGCCTATGCCGGAGACAGCGTCTTCTACGCGGTCGGCGACAACGGATCCGACCAGATCTGGCGGGTCGATGCCTCGTTGAACGCCAGGACGGGACGGATTCGGTCCGCGCGGGTGACCGGCGGGATAACCGCACCCCAATTGGGACGCGACTCCGAAGGCATCGCCTTGGCACCGGGAGGGCGGAGGGCCTGGGTCGCCGACGAAATCGACTCCAGCATAAACGAATTCAGCCTGACCACCGGCGAGAAGGTGGGGACGGTGTCCGTGCCGTCGATCTACCGTCCAGCCAATGTGCAGAACAACATGGGCCTCGAATCGCTGACCTATGGGGCGGGCAAGCTGTGGACCGCCAATGAGGAAGCACTCAAGCCGGATGGGCCGCTCTCAACCACCACCACCGGCAGCTGGGTCCGGATCCAGGAATTCGACGGTCCGGATCTGACGGCGGGTAAGCAGTTCGGCTATCTCACCGACCCCATCACCCGGCTGTCACCGTTCGTGTCCGAGGAACGAAGCGGTCTGGTCGACTTGCTAGCGCTGCCCAACGGCCAGATTCTGGCCCTGGAGCGGGAACTGGGCGGGTGGGCCCCCCGATTCAGAAGCCGGCTCTACTTGCTCGATTTCACCGACGCCACCGACGTTTCCGCGCTCGCCAGCCTCAGCGCCGGGGGCTTCACACCGGTATCGAAGACGCTGCTGTGGCAACGTTTCTACCGATTCGCGAACTTCGAGGGCATAACCCTCGGGCCACAGCTCGACCCTACGTCCTACAACCTGGTGCTGATCTCCGACGACGGTGGCGGCCTGCTCTTCCAGCAGCAGGCCTCGGTGGCACTGGTGCTCACAGGGGTGCAGGGCGCACCTGCACCTGCCCGAGTGGCTGAATCCATCGCGGTGTGAACGAGCTAACAGTCAGCTAGCACTCGCGCGATCGCATCGTGTTCGGCCGGGGTCACCCATAGCTGGTAGGCCGCTTTGACGTCGACGATGCGGGTGACGAACACGCAGCGATAGGCGGAGTTCGGCGGTAACCAGGTCGCGGCGTCGCCGTCTCCCTTCTGTTGGTTGACCCATCCCAGGGTGGCCTGAAGATTGCGCGGGTCATTGGCGAAGTTGCGCCGTTTCATCTCGTCCCACTGCTGGGCCCCCTTCTGCCAGGCGTCCGACAGCGCGACGATGTGATCGATCTGAACCTGCGCCGAAGTGCCCGGGCCGCGCTGGAACTCGACAGTGGTTGCGGTGTATGGGTCATTGAGGAATCCACTCAGTACCGCGCAACCGTTCGAACCCGGTTTGAGCACCACGTCGACGAGGTCGCGGCGAAGGATGTCATTGCGGGTGTCGCAGCCGTTGTGCCCGTCCGCCACCCAGACATCGTCACTCCAGGACTCACCGAAAAGGCTTCGCTCGAAACCGGTCTTGGGTGCTCGCCCCTTGATCTCCAGTGAATCCAGGGTGGCCAGTGCGGCCGCGGCGTCGGCCGAGACCGCGGGCGCGGTCCACAGCAGAACCCCGAGTACCACCAGACAGGTGGTCAGTCGTCTCACAGTCCCCCCAAGAAGTGGCTGGCTCAGCCCCACCAGAATGCGGTGGCGATGGCGATGTACAGCGCGATCAGTACCGCGCCCTCGAACCAGTTCGATTCGCCGTCGAAGGTCACCAGAACGGCCACCAAGGCTGACATCATCATGGCCGCCAGCAGTAGCGGCGAGAACACCAGGTCGAAACCGGGCTGGCCAAGCCATGCCGCCGACAGGCAGACGATGGGGGCGATTGTGAGTGCGATCTGAACCGGTGACTGCAGCACCACCTGGACTGCGTAGTCCATCTGGTTCTTGGCCGCCAGTTGGATACCGACGAAGTTCTCCACCGCGTTGCCGGCGATGGCCACGATCACCAGACCGGCGAACACCTCATTGATCCCGGCGGCGTGCATGGCCGGTTCCAGGGCGGCGACGAACCACTCCGAGACGAAGGCCGCGCCGACACCGGCGGCGGCGAGCATGCCGATCGCCATCGCCAACGGCCACTCTCCGTGCGCGGCTACCGCACTGCGGGCTTTCGCCGAATCCGGACTGGCGGCGATGGGAGAGGTGCCGGCTGTGTGCCCATGGCCGGCGTGGACCACCGGGTCGGG
>CAZRFC010000009.1:5159-11776 GCA_964598975.1 uncultured Mycobacterium sp.
CGATGGGAGAGGTGCCGGCTGTGTGCCCATGGCCGGCGTGGACCACCGGGTCGGGAGCTTTGCTGCGAAGGGTCGCCGGCAGGGAAAGCGCAAACAGCACCAGCATGACGACGGAGACGACCACCGACACCATCCGTTCGTGCGACTCCGCCGGGGTGTGCATCGCAGCAGTGAGCGAGGGCACCGCGAGGATGAACACGGCCAGGGTGAACATCAAACCGAGCGTGCGACTGTCCTCGGCGGCGAAACGCTGCCGGCCATGTTTGAGACCGCCCACCACGAAGGCCAGACCGAGCACGAGCAGCACATTGGCCAGGATGGACCCGACAATGGTGGCCTTCACCACCCCGTAGAGACCCGCTTTCAGCGCGAACAGGATGACGAACAGTTCCGGAAGATTGCCGAGGGCGGTCTGCAGAATCCCAGTTGCTTTGGGCCCCAATCGATCACCCAGAGCCTCCACCGAACGGCCGACCAGGGAGGCGAGAGTCGCCAAGGCCAGGGCCGAGACGACGAAGGCCAGCACCACGTTCATGTGCCCGAAGTGCAGCAGTCCCGCAGCGACCGCGGCGGCCACTGTGATGGCGATCGTGATGCGGTCCCGCTTGCTCAATAGCGGTGGCCGTCCGATGTGCGTGGTAGTCACGTGAACCTCCTGCTCGGTCGCGGGAGAAGTTTGCCAGAATCGCAGGTTCCGCGTTGGAAAATCCACGCGCGTAGGGTTGACCAGCGTGCACGTCGATGCGATGACCCTGCCCCAGCCACTCACCGCGATCGCCGGTATCGCTCAGCGGGTCCAGAACGCCGGGTTCTCCGGGTTGCTGTTCACCGAGACCGGCCGCACCGCCTACCTCAACGCCGCGGTGGCCTCCCAAGCCGCGCCCGGCCTGGATTTGTCCACCGGCGTCGCGGTGGCCTTCCCGCGGAGTCCTTTCGTCACGGCGGCCACCGCATGGGAGTTGCAGGAGGCCGTTCGCCAGAAGAATCCAGCCGGGCAGTTTCGACTCGGATTGGGCACCCAGGTCCGAACGCATGTGGTGCGTCGCTACGGAAGCGATTTCGACCATCCCGGTCCCCGGTTGCGCGATTACGTCAGGGCGGTCAAAGCCTGCTTCACTGCATTCCGTACCGGTCACCTGGATCATCACGGCGATTTCTACAACCTGGATTTCATTACCCCGCAATGGAGTCCGAGCCCGATCGACGCCCCAGACCCAAAAGTCGATATCGCGGCGGTCAATCCATGGATGTTGCGGATGGCCGGTGAGGTGGCCGACGGCGTCCACGTGCACCCGATCGGCGAGCGGGGATACCTTCGCCGCCACGTCCTGCCCGGGATCGCAGCGGGGGCCGCGAAGGCTGGGCGATCCCCGGCAGAGATCGCCGTGATAGTTCCGGTGCTGACCATCGTCGGCGACACCGACGCCGAACGGGACGCCGAACGGGAACTGGTGCGGGCCCAGATGAGCTTTTACGGCAGCACTCCCAACTATGCCTTCATCTGGGACGAGGCCGGATTCGACGGAACCACCGCCCGAATCCGAGAGAGGCAGAAGGCCGGGGACTTCGCCGGAATGGCCGCACAAGTCACCGACGAGCACATCGCAGCCTTCGCCACCGAGTCGACGTGGGACGGGCTGGCCGACGCACTGCGCTCCGGCTATGAGGGCATCGCTTCGCGTCTCGTGCTCTACAACGCGCTGACGAGTCCGGAAAAACTTGAGCGCTATGGCGAGGTGGCGCGCCGCCTGCAGTAGTAGTGTCCCGGCCATGTCAGGCCTGACGAGTCTTCTCACCGAGGACTGCATCGCTCTCGACGTGGACGCCGCGACCTGGGAGGAGGCGGTTCTCGCCGCCGGGGGCCTCCTCGAACGCGCCGGTGTAGCCGGGCCCGCCTACACCGGGTCGATGATCGACAACGTTGAAGCCAACGGGCCCTACATCGTGGTGGCACCGGGATTCGCGTTCGCGCACGCCCGGCCCTCCGAGGCGGTACACCGGACCGGGATGTCCTGGGTGCGGCTGGCCCACCCAGTTGCCTTCGGCCACAAGACCAATGACCCGGTGGATCTCGTGGTCGCCCTGGCGGCCACCGACGCCGGGGCGCATTCCACCGCGATGGCCGAGTTGGCCAAGGTCGTCGGCGACCCCGACAAACGGGCGGCATTGGGTGCCGCCGCCTCTCCCGCCGCGGTGCTGGGCATCCTGGGCGCAACGCAGATGTCCCCGCGCGGGGCGAGTACCGCGCGGACCTCGAACCTCATTCTGACGGTCTGCGGAAACGGTTTGGGCACCAGCCTGTTCCTGAAGAACACCCTCGAGCAGGTGCTCGGCACCTGGGGTTGGGCACCGTTCATCACCGTCGAAGCCACCGACACAATCTCCGCCAAAGGCCGGGCCAAAGAAGCGGACCTGATCATGACCTCCGGCGAGATCGCCAAGACCCTCGGCGACGTCGGCGTCCCGGTGAAAGTGATCGACAATTTCACCTCCACCCGGGAGATCGACGCGGCGTTGCGCGACTCCTACGACATCTGATTCAGGGAGGCCAATGATGGACTGGCTCGTCGCGGTCGCCGAGTTCGTCGTCAACGAGATCCTGGCTGTACCGGCCTATCTGATCGGCATCATCACCGCCGTAGGCCTCATCGCCCTGCGCAAGAGCGCCGGCCAGGTTATCGGCGGGGCGCTCAAGGCGACGTTGGGGTTCCTGCTCATCGGCGCCGGCGCCACCCTGGTGGTGGCCTCGCTCAAACCACTCGGGGTGATGATCCAGGGCGCGGCAGGCACCCAGGGCGTGGTGCCGACGAACGAGGCGATCGTCGGCATCGCACAGAAGCAGTTCGGCGCGCAGGTGGCCTGGCTGATGATTCTGGGATTCGCGATCAGCCTGCTATTGGCGCGTTTCACCCCACTGCATTACGTGTTCCTCACCGGCCACCACACCTTGTTCATGGCCACCATGCTGACCATCGTGCTGGCCAGTGCCGGACTGCCGGGCGCCACCGTGGTGCTGGTGGGTGGCCTGTTGCTGGGTGTGGTCATGGTGGCACTGCCGGCCATCTCTCAGCCCTGGACCAAACGGATAACCGGTGATGACAGCATCGCGATCGGACACTTCGGCACATTGGGATACATCGCCTCGGGGATCACCGGCCGGATCGTGGGCGGCAGCAAGAGTCGCTCGACCGAGGATCTGAAACTGCCTGAGTCACTGCGTTTTCTGCGGGACTCGATGGTGGCCACCGCCTTGTCGATGGTGCTCATGTACCTGGCGGTGTCGCTGATCTATCTGGCGAAGGTCGGCGGTGATACCGCCTTCGCCGCCTACGCCGACGACGCCGGCGGCGGTGCCGCCAAGAGCGTCGGCAACTTCCTGATGATGGGGGTGACCCAGGGGCTGAGCTTCGGGGTGGCCGTCGCGGTGATTCTTTTCGGGGTCCGCACCATCCTCGGCGAACTGGTACCGGCCTTCCAGGGCATCGCCGAGCGGATGGTCCCCGGTGCTGTCCCGGCCTTGGACGCGCCGATCGTATTCCCCTACGCCCAGAACGCCGTACTCATCGGATTCGTCTCCACCTTCGTCGGCGGACTGCTCGGACTGGGGGTGCTCTCACTGTGGCTGGGACCGACCTTCGGGTTGGTCCTGGTGCTGCCCGGCCTGGTGCCGCACTTCTTCACCGGCGGCGCGGCCGGCGTGTACGGCAATGCCACCGGCGGGCGGCGCGGCGCGGTTGCCGGCGGATTCGTCAACGGCCTGCTCATCACCTTCCTGCCGGCGCTTCTGGTGAAGGTTCTCGGGTCGTTCGGGACGGAGAACACCACCTTCGGCGACGCCGACTTCGGTTGGTACGGAATCATTCTCGGTAACGCCGCCAAACTCGGTTCGGTCTGGGGTGTGGTCGCCATGCTGCTCGTCGGTGCCGGGCTGCTGGCCCTTGCGGTTGCCGTGCAGCGTCGCCTGGTCGACACCGGCTGGGATCCGGCACCCGGGCGGGAGCGCCAGGCCGCCCCCGAGTCCGCCCCGGTGGTTACCGGCCGCAGCTACCCGAAGATCCCCGCGCCGGCGGGCGCCCCGACTCCCCCGCCGCCGCCTGCCTAATCGGCGGTCGGAAACTGGATGACCTCGCCGCGGTTGATCGACACCCAGTCGCGGGCTTCGAGGTAGGGCCGGAACGTCTCGGTGATCGCCCGGCCGTCCGCTTCGGTCTTGGGGCGCTGAATCTCATAAAGGTGGGGGAACTCCGTCCAGGCCAGCACCGCGTCCCACAACCGCACCGCCGCGTCCCCGGTTGGCGGGTCGATGAGCACCGGCCCGAAAAGGCACTGCCCATCGGGGAAGAACAGCGTCGGCACCCCGTACCCGTCGGCGTCGACGACGCGTTGATGGTCGGCAAGCACCTCGTCGTTGGTGGTCGGGTCGGCGATGGCCTGGTCGACCAGTCCGGGGTCCATCCCCAACTCGGCCAAGAGATGCCGAGCGACAGCCTTCTCGTGCGGTTTATGCCCCTCGACGTGCAACGCCCGGGCGGCCCGTTCATACCAGGCGTCGACGTCGTCCATCGACCGCCGGCGCAGCAGTGCGCCGATGCGCATCATCGACCAGCCGTAGGACCAGTCCCGCTCCCACGGATGCTTCTTACCCTCGGCACGGTTGACTTCCTCCAGGCTGAAGAAGCGCCAATTAACCTGCAGGCCAGTCAAATCCCGCACTTCGCGGATCCAGCGGGAAGTCTGGTAGGCGTACGGGCACATGACGTCGAAGTGAAAGTCGATGTACCGCGGGCGCACGGGTCCGCTCACGGTCAACCCGCCGCGGTCGCGAGTAGGGGCGGGCAGTTACCGGCGGCGTCGGCGGCCAACTCGAAGTGCCACGGCTCGTTGGCATAGATCTGGCAAAGGCCGAAGCGAGCGCCATTGCCGATCAGCCACTGGTCGGCCGCCGGGCCTCCCATGTCGACGGCCTGGCCGAGGACGTGCTTGGAGCGTTCGGGGGTCTGCACATACTGGCGTGCGACTGCCACGCTGCCGTAGTTGGCCACCGCATCGTCGAGCAGCTGCTGCTGGAACTCGGCCGACCGCCACCCCGAGGTGATGGTCATGGTGATCCCCTCCGCCGCTGCGGCGTTGCTGGCTTGTTGGACGGCGGAGAGCAGGGCGGGGTTCAGGTATCCCACCGCGGGGTTCTGGACGTCGTAGGGACTCAGCGCCACAGCGTCGGCCCCCGCCACCGGTGCTCCCACCATGGCGCCGACGATTATCAGCCCGATCATCGGTATGGAAAGCCTTCGCATGATGTAGACATCATCGCAGGCCTCGACCGTCGGGGCACAGTCGAGATCTCGGGAGGCCGCCCGTGGCGCTTGTACTGGCGTTCGGTGTGATGTTGCTGATCAGTGTCTCGCTGTCCGGCCTGGCCGCGCGAACGGTGCTCTCGACCGCATTGCTCTTCCTGATCGGCGGTGCGCTGCTGGGACCCGGCGGATTCGGTGTGGTCAACTACACCGCCGAGGACGCGATCGTGGCGGTACTCGCCGACATCGCCCTGTTTACTGTGCTGTTCACCGACGGCCAGCGAGCAAGTGTGCCTGCCCTCCGCGAAGGCTGGCGGCTCTCCGGGCGGGCGCTGGGACTGGGCATGCCGCTGGCGATGATCGGCATCGCGGTGCCGGCGCACTTTCTGGTCGGTCTCGACTGGCCCACAGCATTCCTGTTGGGGGCGATCCTGTCCCCGACCGATCCGGTGTTCGCCTCAGCCCTGGTGGGCCGTTCCGACATTCCGCTACGGCTGCGCAGGCTGCTCAACGTGGAGTCCGGGCTCAACGACGGCTTGGCGCTACCCTTCGTGCTGATCTTCCTCGCTCTGGCCAAACACGAGGACTCACACCTCGGCATGGTGCTGCTCGAGCTGGTTCTCGGACTGGTCATCGGCGTGGGCGTAGCGGCACTGGTGGCACTGGCCTGGCGCAGCAATATCCTCACCGCAGAGCCGCGACTGCAGCCGCTGGGCCCGGTCGCGATCGCGATCGTGGTCTACGCGACCTGCCATCTGACGCATGCCAATCCGTATCTCGCGGCGTTTGCTGCGGGGTCGGCGCTTGCCACCCTCGACCACGTCGCGGCCGAAACCTTCGAACCGTTCGGCGATCTGTTGTCCGAGCTCACCAAGTTCGCGGCCCTGCTGCTGTTCGGCGCGCTGATAACCCCGGAGCGGCTGTCGCATCTCGGTTGGCAGGGCTGGCTGTTGGCGATTCTGGCCATCGTGCTGGTGCGGCCGGCCTCGATGCTGCTGTCACTGGTGAAAACCGGGATGCCACGCGCCGAGAAACTCACGGCGGCATGGTTCGGCCCGAAGGGTTTCGCTTCGGTGGTGTACGGCCTCCTCGTCCTCCAGGCAGGGATTCCCAACGGCGAGAAGCTGTTCGACTTGATCGCGGTGACGATCGCGATGTCGATCATCCTTCATTCGTCGACCGACGTCCCAGTGGCCCACAAGCTCCGCATCGAGCCACCCGACCACCTGCCGGCCGGTCACGACCCGGTGGAGGCCCCCGAACCCGAGGGGGGCCCGCCCCCCCCAGGGTGGGGGGGGGCCCCCCCACACGAGGTGGAATAAA
>CAZRFC010000009.1:11786-28401 GCA_964598975.1 uncultured Mycobacterium sp.
CCCCACCCGGTGGGCGCCTCCCCCCGTTTTGGGGGGGCGGCGCCCCGGACTCGCGATGTGAATCTCTAGTCGACGGCTACCGGTTGGCGGCTCCCCGCGAAGCCCGTGCCGCGCGGCTCGACTTGGCCGGCGCATCGGCGGAATCGGCCGCACCGATCGTGGCGGCCGCAGCCCGACGTGGTGCGGAAGCGGAAGAGGCGACAGGAGCAGAGTCGGCTTTAGTCTCGGACTGTTCGGCCGGCACCTCGACCGACACTGCCTCAGCCTGCTCGGCCGCGGCAGTGGCCGGCACGTCGGCAGCCGCCGGCGCCGGTGTCTCAACTGCCGCAGGGGTCGCCGTCGGCGCCGGTGTAGCCGTCAACGCCTCCTGGGTGTTCCACAGCGTGCCCTGGATTGCGGTGCGCAGGCTGGGGATGAAGTTGGTCGCGATGTCGGTCTCCGGGTTGAGGATCGGACCCGTCTGCACTCCGGCACCAAGGCTTACGTTGAACGCCTTGCCGGGCAGACCGCTGGGGCCGAGCAGTCCGGCGACGGCGGTGTTCCAGGCGCCCTCGAAGTTGCCGCTACCGAGATCCTGGAGCCACTGGCGGCCGATCTCGGCCGCTTCCTGCACCAGATAGGTGCCGCCGCCGATCAACCAGCCGCCGAACAGGGCCAGATTCGTCGGAATCACGTTGACCACGGCGACAAGCTTGGCGAAGACGTTCTGTGCCACATTGACGGCGGCACCGATCAGGTCAGTGGTGGCCGTTGTGATCGGTGTGATGATCGCATCGGTCATCACGGCCAGCGCTTCCTGGAACTGTCCGCTGAGCACCAGTTGCGCCGCCTCGAATGCTGCCGCGGGGAAGTTCCACACGCCCGCGGCGGCCGCACTTGCGGCTCCGGTGACACCAGTAAGCCCGGTGTTGAGGTAGCCCAGCCAGTTGACCTGAAGCTGCTGGAGGATCGGCTCATCGGCGTTGACGAGGTACGGAAGCAGTCCGACGTTGGTGTAGCGGCCCAGGGTCTTCTGTTGCGCCAGGAGGTAGTTCAGCACGTCGCCGCCGGTCTGATCCATGCCGGCACCGGGCCAGTTCGCCTCACCCGCACCCGGCGTGGGCGCGTCCCCGCCGTTGTAGTACGAGGCGAGCAGGTAGGTCTGCACCAGTTGCGCGGTCCCGATCAGTTCCTCGATCGGGTTGTCGAACCCGGCCAGGGCGACATTGGCGGCGATCGGCAGTGCCGGCACGTTCGCGGCGGGGGTCGCCGTCACGATGCCGGCGGTGCCGACGACCGCGGCGACTCCGGCGATCAGGTGGCTGCGTAGCGAAATCTGCATGGTGTGTTGCCCTTCGAATGCGGTGGTCTGTAGGTATCCGACTACATGACTTAGAAAATCCTGAGAAACCATAGGTCACCGCTGACGCGGCAGCAAGTTCAGGGCTGGTGACTTGCGCCGCTATCCGATCGCCACGGTCAGCGCGGCAGCGAAGACCAGAGTGGGTGCCGCCATTCCCGCCAGGAATCCGAGCCCGAAACGTCGACCGCCGGCGCTGAATGCCAGCGCGATCTTGACGAGCAGATTGGATCCCAGGGCCGCGGCAACCGCGGCAAGGGCGATGGTCACGGGGATGTCGCCCTTGGCGGCAAGGCTCGCGGCGGCGACTGATCCCGCATGGGCGTCGGCGAGTCCGGCACCGAAGGCGGCCAGCACGGCGCCCCGCGGCCCCAGCACGTCGGCACCCCACCGCCCCAACAGCAGGGCGAAGACCAGAACCCCGGTCAGGATCAGCGCGGGCCGCAATGAGAACGGCCGGCCCGCGGGAGTGTCGGCCACCTCGGCAGACACCGCATGGTTGTCCCGCACCGCCCCGCGATACACGTAGGCGGCGACCCCGGCCAGCACCAAGGCGCCGGCGAGGACCGGGGGCCACAACCGACGAAAAACCTGCGGGTCGACATAGCCGATCACGATCAGTAACTGCACGAAGGTAGCCAGGCTCGCCGCCAAGGCACTGGCCAACGGGGCCCGCACCCCGGCGGTGCGACTGAGCCGCCCCATCGAGGCGGTGGTGGCACTGGCCGAGACGAAGCCGCCCGCCAGACCGGTGACCAGGAGTCCGCGCTCGGCACCCAGTGCGCGCACCCCCAGATAACCGAGCCAGCCGATTCCGGTGAGCAACACCACCAAAAGCCACACTTTGGCGGGATTGAGCACTCCGTACGGCCCCAACGCCTGGTTGGGCAGCAGCGGGAGGACGACGAAGGCCACCACGAAAAACTTTATGGCGTCGTCCATTTCGACTTCGGTGACGATGTCACGGGCGAACCGGTGGATACGGCCCTTGGACACCAGCAGCCCGGCGACGATCACCGCGAGTGCCACAGCGACCACTGTCTGGGAGTAGGCAAGCGCGCCCAGTAGGTAGGCCACCAGCGCCGCGATCTCCGTGGTGGTTCCCGGGTCCTCCTCATTGGTGCGGAAGTAGGCCAGGACCATCAGGGCGGCGATCCCGACGAGGCCGACGACCACCGTCCACGGCCCGAATGTTGCGGCGACGGCACCGAGCAGCGAGATCAGGGCGAAGGACCGGGAGCCGGCCGGGAGTGTGCGGTTGTGACTACGTTCGCGCTCGAAACCGAGCAGTAGGCCGATCGCGCACGCCACCAGGAAGGGCTGGAGGACCTGCCAACTCATCGGTGCCGGATCACCTTGGCTCGCAGTTCTCGATCGCCTTGTCGGTGTAGACCCGGTAGCCGTAGTCCGGCCGGTAGCCGTGGATCTCCGGGGTGTCGAGATTGCGGATGAAGGCGATGATCTCGCGGCTGAAAACCTGGCCGGGCACCAACACCGGGAAACCGGGCGGATAGGGCGTGACGAAGGTCGCCGACACCACTTCCCCGCCGGCGTCCATCTTCTCTTCGATCTGCTCGCCCGAGAGGTACTCACAGTTTGCGTCGTCGTAGGACAGATAGAAGGCACGGCGGACGTCGCCCTCCGGGGTGTCCATGGCGGGGTCTCGGAATGCCGGATGGAAGCCACTGAAGTTCGGCAGCGCAGCCGTGTTCGAGGTGAGTCGGTGAACCTTCTGTTCGAAGCGGGCACGTTCACCCAGGCTCATCTCGGAGTTGCGCTCCTCAAGTTCGCTTGCGATCTTGACCAGAACCTCGACCAGGAAGGCCACCGAACTGCGGGTCGTACCGATATTGGTCATGAACAGCACGGTGTTGCGAGAGGTCTTGTTGATCTGTACGCCGTGGCGATCCATCAACTGGACGCGCTTGAATTCGTCGCCGTTGTAACCGGTCCGGCCGATCGACAAGGTGACCCGCGAGGGATCGAGGACGAATTCGTCGGACTCCCAGGCACGAATCATGTTTCGCAGACCGGTGCGCAGCGGCTGTTCGATATGAGTCACCCGGTACTCGTCGGGAATCATGTCCGAGGTCCGCAGACAAGCCATGTACTTGTTCAGCAGGGGGTGGTTGTCGATCGCGTCACGCAGTTGCATGGCGTTCTCGATCTGATGGGCGACCAGCTCCACGCCTTCCAGCGCCACCTGGCGGCGACCCAGATCCAGCGAAGCCAGGATCTGGTAGTTCGGCGATGTCGAGGTATGCGCCATGTAGGCCTCGTGGAAGGGCTCGGCGACCTTCTGATCGAAGTCCTGGTCGAATACGTGGATCATCGATCCTTGGCGCAGCGCGGTCAGCGTCTTGTGGGTGGACTGCGTGGCGTAGACCCGGACCCGGGCCTTCGCCGGATCCGGCTGCAGCCGGCGGGCGAGCAACTCCTCGTCGGTGGGCGGATGCTGGGCGTCACGGGCCAACTGTTCTTCGTACCCGGCCGCATAATCATTGTCCTGCAGGCGTTTCCGGAGGCGGTTCGCGGACTCCATCGCGGTGCGGGTCCGCAGCACCGGATGAAACCGGGCGAAGGCGAACCAGGCCTCGTCCCATAGGAATACCAGGTCAGGCTTGATGGCCAGACATTCCTCCATGACCCTCTGCACGTCGTAGACGATGCCGTCGAAGGTGCAGTTGGTCAGCGCGATCATTTTGACGCGGTCGAGTTTTCCGGCCCGTCGCAGCATCAACAACGTGGACTTGATCTCGCGCAAGGACACGGCGCCGTACATCGTGAAATCGTTTAGCGGATAGGCCTCGAGATAGATCACGTTGGCCCCGCCGAGCATCATCCCGTAGTGGTGGGACTGGTGGCAGTTGCGATCGAGTAGGACGATGTCGCCCGGGGCGACCAGCGATTGGGTGACGATCTTGTTGGCCGTGGACGTCCCGTTGGTGACGAAGTAGGTCTGCCGGGATCCGAAGGTCTCGGCGGCGAGTTGCTGAGCTTCGCGGAGCGGTCCGGTGGGCTCCAGCAACGAGTCCAGCCCGCCGCAAGTGGCCGAGGTCTCGGCCATGAAGATGTCCAGCCCGTAGAAGTCCACCATGTCGCGGATCCAGTGCGATTTGATGATCGACTTGCCCTGGGAGATGGGCAGCGCATGGAAGACGCCGGTCGGACGTTGGCTGTATTCCTTGAGAGCGCTGAAGAAAGGGGTGCGGTATCGGGCAGCCACACCCTGGATGAGGCTCAGATGCAATTCGAGCAGGCCTTCCCGGGCGTGAAACACCCGCCGGAAGTCCTTGCCGAGTCGGCCGGCGACATTCTCGACGTCGACCTCGGTCATCAGATACAGATCAAGTTCGGGGCGCAGGGCGCGCAGCGCCGCCGCCAGGATGGCCGAGCGCTCGTCGTGGGACTGGTCCTCGCTGAGGCTGTCGGCGATGTTGGGGTCGACGAATTCGGCCAGCGCCGAGACGTCCCTCGTCGCTTGGGCGCCGAACCGGCGGCCGATCACGACTGCCTGAACGTTGACGTTGAGCAGCGCTGCGATCAGTGCCTCGGCCGCGTTCGGCACCACGACCGGTTCGTAGACGAACTCGTCATCCTGACGGCGCCAGCCGTGGGCCTCCTTGCGCAGGTTGCGTTCCTGGGTCTCGGTCAGCGTCTCGACGACGAGGACCTCGAAATACAGCGGCTCCCGCTTGCCGGCCGGTTGGGTGTCCATCCGGTGCAGGTCGGCGGAGAGATCCTCGTCGTCGCCGACGGCGTCGGGTGCACCGGATCGGTAGGTCTCGTGGGTCAGGGCATGGTTGATGACGGCGACGGACTGGGCGAACTTGTCATATTCACCGCCGGTGAACATCCGGTTGAGCTTGGCGAATTGGGCACCGCTGGGATAGGCCCAGTAGACCTCCAGCGGCGCCAACCGGGCCAGCAAAGCCTGGCAGGTCTGCTGGTGCTCGTCGGTCGGCCTGCCCACCATCGCGAGTCGGGCGAGTTGACCGGCGGCGTCTTCCAGTCGGCACCAGGTGTCGGCCCGCAGTTGCCAGACACTGTTGTAAACCCGGGCCGCCGCTGCCATGAAACCCCTCCGCGCCGATTAGCTGTGGCTCGAATGCTATCGGCCGGATCGGCTGGGCCGAGCTAGTTCCGCCCTGGCAGCTTCATGACCGTCCGGACCATCGGGAACAGCGACTTCTGCCACAGTTCCGACGGCATGCCGAACGGCGGGTCGAGGTTGAGCACCCGGGCTGTCGCGATCGTCTGCGCCTCAGTGTATTTGAGCAGACCCTCGGGTCCGTGCCGACGCCCGACGCCGGAGATGCCCATACCGCCCATCGGGGCACTGAGGCTGCCCCAGGCGAACGCATAACCCTCGTTTACGTTCACCGTTCCACAGTGCAACTGAGCGGCGATCTTCTCACCCTCGGCATCCGAACCGGCCCACACGCTGGCGTTGAGCCCGTACTCGGTGTCGTTTGCCTTGGCGATGGCCTCCTCGACATTGGCGACCGGGTAGATGGCTACCAGCGGGCCGAAGGTCTCATCGCGGGCGCACTCCATCTCCTCGGTCACACCGGTCAGCACAGTGGGCTCGTAGAACAGCGGACCGATATCGGGGCGCGCCTTACCGCCTGCAATAACTTTGGCGCCCTTGGCCTTTGCATCTTCGACGTGGTCGGAGGTGTTCTTCACCTGGCCCTCGGAGATCAGACTGCCCATGTCTGCGGAGAAGTCGTACTCGGCGCCGAGCTTCATTTTCCGCACCGCCTCACCGAACTTGGCCGTGAACTCTGCGGCGACGCTCTGCTCGACGTAGATCCTTTCAATCGAAATGCACAGTTGCCCGGCGTTGGAGAAGCACGCCCGAGTGGCGGCGGCGGCGACCTTGTCGAGGTTGGCACCGCGCGTCACGATCATCGGGTTCTTCCCGCCGAGTTCGGCCGAGAAACCGATCAACCGGCGGCCGCATTTCTCGGCGAGTTCCCTGCCGGTCGCCGTCGAGCCGGTGAACATCAGGTAGTCGCATTTCTCCAGGATCGCCGTGCCGACCACCGATCCGGGGCCGGGGACGATCGCGTAGAGGTCCCGCGGTATGCCGGCTCGGTAGAGCAGTTCGGCGCATGCCAGTGCGCTGTAGGGAGTCTGGCTATCCGGCTTGAGGACCACCGCGTTGCCTGCGATGAACGCCGGAACGGCATCCGAGGCGGTCAGCGTCATCGGGTAATTCCACGGGGAGATGATCCCGACCACGCCCTTGGGCTGGTAACCCACGGTCGTCTTGCCGATCGCCGGCAACAGCGACTGCACCCCACGGGTCTTGAGCAGATCCTCGGAGACCCGGGCGTAATAGTTGGCATTGGCGGTCAGATCGATGAGTTCCTCCTGCGCCGCCCAACGGGCTTTACCCGCCTCGGCCTGCAGAAGATCCATCAGGAAGTCGCGGTTCTCGACGACCAGATCGCGGTAACGGCGGATGATGGCGACGCGATCGGAGACGGGGCGTTTCACCCAGTCGGCCTGTGCCGCGCGCGCTTTGACGAAGGCCTTCTCGACATCCTCGGCCGTGCCGACCGGGATGGTCGCCAACGGACGTCCGGTGAAGACCTCCTCCACAGTCCGGTTGGGCCGGGCCGCGATGTCCTCGATGGCCGCAAGCGAGCGCAGGCGCTCGAAGACGTTGGCTGCTGGAGCGGGCATTTTTTGCACCTCAGGTAGTCGCAGGGTCTTTCAGACCAGCCTATCGGGAGGCAGATGTAACGCGGACGTCAGAACGGTCGACATCACGGTCAAGTAACGATCGCGCATCGCCGCTGAGACCGGACCGGAGACTGGGATGAAGCTTCTAGGACGTCTGGTCTCGTGGGCTGCCGTCGCCGTGGCCGTCACGGCGACCATGGCGTTCTCATCGGTGCAGGGCCCCAGAACCGTGATGGTTAACGCCTTCCAGCCCGCGCATATTGTCAGCACCGGCAGCATTACCGGCGCAAAAGCCGTGCGGGCGGCACTGACCCGACTCGGCGATCCCTACTCCTGGGCGGCTGCGGGACCGCATGCGTTCGACTGCTCGGGGCTGGTGGTGTGGGCCTTCGAGCAGGCCGGGGTAAGCCTTCCGCATTCCAGTCAGGCACTGTCGGATGGCGGACAGCCGGTAGCTCCGGACCGCCTTCAGCCCGGCGACGTGATCACCTACTACTCCGACGCATCGCACGTCGGCCTCTACGTCGGAGGCGGCAAGATTGTGCATGCCTCGACCTACGGGGTACCAGTCGCCGTCGTTCCCGTCGACAACGCGCCGATCCACAACGCGCGCCGGTACCGCTAGCGCTTCAGTCCCCTAAAAGGGCGGCGGATTAGATGCTTCGCTCTTGGCGATCCGGGTGGCGAGCGCTTGGGCGAGTCCGGCGTTCATCTCGGCGCGCATTCTCCGTTCCCGGTCGATCCTGGCTCGCCGGTCCTCGTCACGGGTCCGCGCCCGGGTGGGCATCGCCAGCCCGCGGTTTAAGGCGGGCGGTCCGGCGTCCGTGTTCATGAGGGGCCTGCCCTCCGGCGGGTCGGCCGAGGGGCGCAGCGCAGGGAACAACTGGCCACCGTCCGCTTGCGTGGTGTACCGATGTCCAGTAGGCGAGGTGAATTCCACTGTGCCGTCATACAATTGCCGCTCGACCCAACCGCCGGAACCGCAATAGAACGTCTTCACCAGATGATGTCACCAACCGGCCTAACAACACTCCAACCGAGATCAGGGAAAGGCCCACCATGAACAGCGACGACACCCTAAGCCACGCCATCACCACGGACATCGAACTCCCGGCCGGCACCGATGCCGACGACTGGCAGACCGACGAGCACGGCACCTACCGGATCTGCTACGGCAACAGTTGCGCCGTGCCCGGCCGCGACGACATCAGCGTGCAGCCGACCGCCGTGCAGCTCGGCGACGGCAGCATCGACCGGGGCGCGATTGAAGCGCCCGGCGTGCATGTCTCGGTCGGCGGCTATCCGCTGACCGTGGCCCAGGCGCGCAGCTTCGCCAGCGCGGTCATGGCCGCAGCCGACGAGATGGCTGCGCTCAGTCCAGATCCGGCCGACCCGCTCGACGGGGTGAGCATGGTGCAGTTGCTCGACGGAATCGCCCGCAAGGTCGCAGCGATGAAAGCGGCCCAGCGGTAGGCCGTACCCACAAATCAGACGCCACAACGGCCCGTCACCTTCGCGGTGGCGGGCCGTTCTGCTATGCCGCATGATTCTTAGCTATCGCCGCGGTGTTTGGTCGTATGATCATGCGCGGAGGGGGGTATTGTGAATCCGTCTTTTAGAGCGTTTCTCGGTCTTGTGGTCAGCATCCTGACACTGTTCGTATCATCCATGCACACCGCACACGCGGAGCCGGGACTCACCGCCGACGAAGTGGAATTCCTGCAGGGGATTACTAATCCGAAGGATCCCAGCATTCCACCGATTGTGCCGACTAACGGCCACTCAATGAAGGAGTTAGCACAACTCGGCCGCACAGTTGCAATGCATGTTCGCCACGGTGTGGACACCCTGGATGTCGCGCCGTGGTTTCAGCAGAACAATCCGACGTTGAGCTATAAGCAGGCGGATTTGTTCGTGATCAGAGCAACGAGGATTTGGGCGCGCCCTTTCCTTGAGTTCTACTGGGGTTGCGGCAGCGGTCCTACTTGTAAACAGGTGATGCCGAAGGGCGCCGTTATGACGCCGTGGGGTAATCCGGCAGATCTTTTTCCGGCGTATCAATATCCGCCTGGTTAGACGCAGGATCGGAAAACCCGCCTACCCGCACCGGAAACGGGCCTGCTCTAGTTCGTCAGCCTGTTAATCCAGGCGATGCGCTCATTGGAAAGGAATCCCGGCTCCATCAGCACCACCCAAGTTCCCGGCGTCATCTCGGTGACCGGCGGGAAGCAGACGAGCCCGCTGATGCTTCCGCCCGCTGCCAGTTCGCCGGATTCCAAACGGTTCTTGTTGTCGAAGTACTCGGCCTCGCGGATGACTCCCGCCGGGTTCTGGAGCTTCCAGTCGCCGTAGTAGAACGAAGTCGTCCTACTGCTTTCATTCTGGATCGTGACCTGGGTGCAGAGGCGTTTGGCACCGGGCCTGTAGGGCTGTAAGGGCGCGGCGACAACATTGACCCCGCCGCTGTAAGTGACCCATTCGCCGGGGCCGGTGGCGTAGTCCTTGGGCTGCTTGCCGGGAAAGCTCGGGCCGGTGTCGGCGGCCTGGGTTGTTTGCGTCTGGGGCGGGCTGTAGCCGTCACCCACGCTCGCGGTAGGTGTGGCCTGCCCTCGGGTCGGGCGCACGTCGGTATCCATTAGGTCGCCCGCGAGGCTCAAGGCGAACCCGGTCCCGGCGATGACCAGGAACAGCACAAAGACGCTCAACGCCCACGGCCACAACCGACGCCGCCTCGGCGGCTGCTGATACGACACTTGACTTCCCCCTGTTTCCCGGCGATCCCCGAATCGCCCGTTAAGTGCAGACTAAGGCGCAATCCGGGCCGATGAGAAGTTTTCGCTGCTCGGGGGGAGACATCTACCCCCTGGAAACGGTCTAGATTGGGTCGGCCGGAAATGGAGGCCGCCCCCCGACCCCCGTTACCAGACTTCGGAGGGCACGCCGATATCCAAGAACGGCTCCTCGTTACCACGTCGCTCATTACAGGACTTATGCGAAGGTCGCAGCACGGCGATATCCTCGGCCAGATCGGGGCGCACGCTGATCGGGATGGCGTGGTCGGCGTTGAACGCCTCGGGATGCTGAAACGGGAGTTCGTAATTTATGGACCTCTGGCATAGCCAGCAAGGCGCGTCGGCCTGCTTGCACCGGCGCAGAAACTCAGCGCGAACTAGCCGATATCGGTAGGTGCTGCGGCCCGCGTATTTGTTTGTCATGCAATCACTTTCGGGGCTGGTGCTGCGAGGCCCTCGGCGCTGGACTGACTCGGGCGAGGCTAACGACGCCCGTCATGGTCAGCCATGCCGCCCCGGCCCCGAGAAGCAGGTCTCAAGAAATCAGGGGCCGGGAGCGGTTTGACGCCGAGGGGGCCACTCGCAGCGGTCGGAGTTAGGAGCCGGCCACGTCCTCCAGACCGTCCACCAGGCAGATGGCCTTGGGGTACTGCACGCCGATGCCGATGCGCTCCTCTAGGCGGTAGGTCAGGGCGTTGTGGCGGAACTCGCTGTCACCCTGCCAGTTGAAGGTCAACTCCAGGCCGAGGCGCGTCCAGGCCAGTACCGCGATGGAGGTGTCCATCACGATGCCGATGTCCTCGGGCACCTTGGTGTTGACGATCACCTTGGTGCCGAACAGATTGTCCACGGATCCAAGGTCATTCGGCTGATTCAGCGCGAGCACGTAGCGGCCCTGGTTGTCTTTCTGGGTCTTGATCGCCGTCCATGTCGTCGGGTGCATCAAGATCAGATTGGCGGTGGCGAACGCCCCACCGACACGCAGATCGTTGGCGGCCTTCACCAGTGCGTCGATGCGGGTGTCGGACCCCTTGGAACGCTCCAGCACGCCGGGAGTGTTGACCAGGCCGAGGATTTCACCGTTGCCGGTGCCGTTGACGATTTGATCAGTTTCGGCGTCGATCAGCGCGGTAGTGAGCGCCTGCGGGACGAATCCCATCCAGCTGCCGAAGTCATCGGCGAGCTGGCGGCTGAAAGTCTGGAGCACCGCGATGGTTGTGAAGCTGGTGGTCTTCGCTTCCACCTGCATGCCCAGTTGGGGTTTGGGTTCCAGCTCGGCCACCACGGCGGCGGCCCCGGTGTTGCCGACGTGCTGGAGCCATGTCACGGCCTGGGTGTTGGCGGATGCTCCGACGAAATGGGAGAACACCCGATCCGGTTCCAGCCGGTAGGGGAACGCATTCGGGAGCATCTGCGGGGCGAGCAGCGATCCGGGCGATCCTTCACCGACACCGGCGAGGGGCGTCTTGAGGCCGATCTCCCAGTCGGTGCCCAAACCGGCGCCCTTGGCGCCGACGTTCACGCTGTAGCCGGGGACGCGGGAGCGGCTCGCGGCGAACAGCGATTTCCATTGCGCCTCAGTGGCTTGCAGCGGTGAGGGTGGCGCCCACTGCGGTCCGCTGATGCCCTTGGTCTTGGTCGGCCCGGAGGGGTAGAAGTCGGCGGCCCCGGAGAGTGCGGCGGCCTGATCGAATGCCTTGCAATTGTTTTCGATCTCGTCCATTTCGCGTTCCAGGGCGGCTAGCTCGGCGCGGGTGTGTTTCTTCACCTTCAGCGCATGATTGATTTCCTGCATGCGGCGAACCGCGGCTGATCTGTTCACGGTGGGTAGTCCTCTTTCGCGTGGGAAGCGCATAAGCCGAACAGGCTGCGTCGGCGGGTTGCGCGGCTGGAAGCGGGCCGACGTGTCGGCCTGCGATAAAACGGCCATCGGCGGCTCGTCGGCCTCGGCGGCGGCGGCATGGTGGGGCGGCGGCGGCGGAAGCACTCGGCGGCGGATCTCCGTGCCCATCAGTCTAATCCGACTCGCGACGAGGGTTCGCGGCCTCGCGGGTGGCGGCCTGGTGCTCGACCAGCTCGGCGCGGGCCAGAATCCAGGCTTTGACTAGCTGCGGTGAGCCGTGCTGAAGCGCGGTGGTGAGCAGATCCTCAGTGAGCTTCGCCAGCCGGTGCGCCAAGAGATCCTGCGGCGTCTGCGGGCTACGGGTCAGTGTGATCACCGTGCGGGCCAGCGCGGCGATGCGGTTCAGTTGCTCCAACTCGTTGCACCGTGGGGCGATGCCCTCGGCGTCGAGCACTAAGCCGTGGAGGCTTGCCTGGAGCTTGGCGATTGCTTCGTCGGACATCAGATCGCTTCTTTCGTCATGTAGGCGGGTGGGGTTTGGATGCGGCCCGCGATGACACCGAGGGGCCGTTGGGATGGGCGTAGGGAATCCACCCACCGCCGGCACTCGGTGAGGGCGGAACACTGCTGGCAGAGCGCGATGGCGGCGGCTTGTCGGGCCTGCACCGCATCGGCGGTCAGATCGGATGTGGGTGGGTCGAATTGCGCCCACCTACCGATGCAGCGGGCACCGCGCAGTCGGGGGATGCCGACGAGGGCGGCGGCGAAGGTGTCGAAGTCGGTCATTGCGCGGCCCCTGTCAACTGGCATTCCGCGCATCGGCCCCGCGCAATGGATTGCGGATTGAGCAGTTCCACACCGCACGCGCACGCCCCTGTAGGGCCTGCTTCATCGGTTACATCGGTTACAAACGCATCGGCGGCGTTGGTTGTAACCGATGTAACCGATACGGGAGAGGGTGCGGGGGGAAGGTATCGGCTCCAGGCGTCATCGAACTGGGCCCGGCTGTATCCCTTGAACACCGCCTCACCGTGCCGTTGGGGTTTGGATCCGATTCCGTACTTGCCCAACCGCACCGCCAGGCCGCGAGCATCCAGTGGCTCGCCCTTGCGGATGGTGCGCCACGGTGCCTCGTCCAGGTCGCACAACGCCGTGATCAATTGCTCGCTGAGCACCTTGTCCTCACCGATGTGGGCGAAGACGGTGCGGATGTCGGCCAGCAGTTGCAGACCCAGGCTCGGGCGGGTCTGCCGGGATGCGGTTACAACGGTTACAGCGGACTCCCTGGCATCTGCGGGCCAGCGGCCACCGGCCATATCGGCTACCGCAAGCAGTGCTTCCCAGACGTCGGCGTTGCGATCCTCAATGCCCTCGGGCATGTCGGGCCACACCGGCTCGGCGGCCAGCTCGGCGGCCACCAACTTCGTCCAGGCAGCCAGCCGTTCTTTGAGCTGGGCGGCCTCAGGGCCGTTGATCCGCAGCCGCCACGGCTCCACCTTCTCGTCGGGTGCGCGGCGGCGCATCCGTACGACCACCGCACGCGACATGATCGTGTCGGGAAGATCATCCAGACCGGCCAGCGCCACCGCGCAGTAGGCGGGCAGCTCCTCGGTTTCGACGATCTTGCCGCGTACCACGCAGCGGCCGGCGGTTGCGCCCTTGCGGTGGCCCGCGTTGAGCATTCCCCGGATGTCCTCGTTGTCCTTGGCCTTGGGGCCGAACACCGTGTCAATCTCGTCGTAGAGGATCGTCGGCGGCCCCTCGGGATCTGACACCTTGCGGAACAGGTATGCCGGTGAGGTGTTCACCGCATGCACCGGGCGAGGGACTAGCGGCTCGGTGACCTCCAGGGCGCGACTCTTGCCGGATCCGGGCTCTGGGGAAAGAAACGCGATCCGGGGTGTCGATTCCCAGCAGTCCATCAGCCAGGTGTGGGCAATCCAGAGGACATGGGCGCGGCGCTCATGCACCGAGGGGTAGACGACGAAACGGGACAGGAATCTTTCGACGGCGTCGAGAACACCGGGGCCGGTGGGGTTCTCGGCCTCGTACCAGTCGCGCAACTCGTCGCTGCGGTCGATCGGATCTGACATCAGGCCACCACCCACCGGCTCGTCACCGAGGCCACCAGTTCCCGGTCTGCACCGCCCCGACGCCATAACGCCCGCATCTCGGGCAGCCTCGGAGCCGGGGGAAGTCCGAGGGAATCCAGCAGCAGCACCGCATCCCGGTAGCCGTCCACCATCCGATCCGTGGGCGGGTGATCACACCCGGTGCGGACATCGGGATCGACGCATCCACAATGCAGCCGAGGCAGCCTTGCGGCGGCCCTGCGGCGGTCCTGCAGGCTCATCACACCGCCCCCTTGGCGGCGCAGCGCCAGCCGACACCCGCCTGGGTGGACTTGGGCGCTGTAAGTTCCCGCCCGCATTCGCGGCACCTCATCGTCGCTGAATCGCTCTGCTCGGTCAGCGCCCGGAACCCCTGCGGCAGAGCATCATCCGCATCAGCGACCGCGATGTGGCCGCCGGGGCCGAAACGCCGCGCCGGAATAAACTGGGAACGCCGCTTCTGGAACTGGTCAGCCGGAGCGTCTTGGTGATCGACGGGAGAGCCGGCCCCCACGAGGGGCCGGTTTTCTCGTTGTTGGGTCATTGCCCACCACCGGCCAGCAGTAGGGCGGCGATGTCGGCGGCGCTGATCCTCCTGACCGGCTTCAGCAGCTCGGCAAGGGCGGTGCGCTGCTCATCGGTGAACGGCGGAGCGGCGTCTAGCCACTCCTGCATTTGCGGATCGGGTGGGGCAGTCCAGTCAATTAGTGGCTTGGTTTCGCGCACGGAAAGTCTCCTGAAATGGAGACTCTTGCCACGGAGTCAAATTCCGCTGCCCAATGCTGCGCGGCGCTTGCAGCATCCACGCTAACAGGGGGGCCCGACAACTAGCGGGGATCTCGCTTGTGGCGCGGCATGTCCTGCGGATACATGCGCTCATGCCCGGACTTGCGCCACACGGCGTCGGTGGAATCGGCAAAGCCTAGTTTCAGATCCTTCTGGTGAGCCTTCCCGGCGCTCCAGAGCTGCCGCACGGGCAAGGTCACCGGGCGCTTGCACTGATTGCAATAGCCTCCGAACTCCTCGGCGACCCAAACGGCTTGGTCGCCATCAGCAGTCGGCATGACTTCATCGACAGTAAGCCGGTTGGTCGCGGGTGCACCGAACATCCCGCCGGTATGCCAGACCTCGGCGGTGTATTCCACTAGAAGGCCGTCGTCGTCGGCACCCACGGTGCCGATTCGGTGATTGCTCGGGCAGAACAGTTTGGTGATGTGACGTGGACTCATCCTGTTTCCCCCTTCCACTTCAATTTAACGCGGTCTTTGTGGAACACCTTGCCGCCCTTGCCCACTGGGGCGATAGTCACATCCACCACCACCCGGAGTACGGCCCGAAAGCGATCCGGGGTCAGTGCCTCCACCGCTGCCCCGGCCTCCGGGGTGCCCAACGGGATCCCATCGAACACCCGCACCCGCTCAGCGTCTTCCTCTTTGCGTTCGATGGCGTCGATCTTCTGCTGCACGATCTCCGAGGCGATCTTGACCTGCTGCCCGGTCAGTAGGCCGTTGGCCCGCTCCACCGCGAGGTTGGTCAACTCCCCGTAAAGCGCGGCCTTTTCGTCGCGCAACTCCTGGGCCTCGGCCTCGTCGTGGATCTCCTTCTTGAGCAGGTTCACCGCGTCCTCGCGGGCCAGTCGGCGTCCGATCAGTTCGATGAGCCGAGGCTCCACCAGATCAGCCCGGATGGACACACGATGACAGCCGCGACAGCTATAGGTGATCGTGTGGCTCATCGTGCCGGGATGCAGCTCCTTGACTTCACCGGCTTTCGGTCGTCCCGATTTGCCGCCGGTCTTCTGCATCACCCACTGCCCGCCGAGGGTGTCTCGACACAGCCCGCACACCAGCATCCCGGTCAGTAAGTGCTGGCGGGCCGAACGTCGCGGCCCTCGCGGGCCTCGGCGGGTCGCCATGTTCGCCTGAACCGCCCGCCACAGTTCCTCGGGCACCAGCGGCTCCCACGTCCCTTTACCGACGATCTCGCTTTGCTGCCGCCCATCCGGGCCGGTGGTGATGTGCTCGCGCAATCCGGCGTTGCGCGGCTTGCGGAGGAACTCCGAGACTTGGCTCTCAGTCCAGCGGTTGCGGTTGCAGATCAGCCGGGGCTTACCCGTCACCGGATCGGCCACCACATCCCCATGCTCGTCGCGCTCACGGGTCCACTTCTGCGTCAGCGCCCCGGCGTCATTCCACATGCGGGCAACATCCTTCAGGGATGCACCGGCCAGGATGGCGGCGTACCCGTCGCGCACCAGCGGCGCAATCGTGATATCGGGTACAGGCCCCGCCGGGGTGTCGATGTAGCCGAACGCCCGACGCCACTGCGGTTTACCCTTCTCCGCTTTCGCCCTCGCGGCGCGGCGCTGCCGAACCCTCATCATGGCGATCTCATGCTCGGAGACAGCGGTCTTGATCTGTGCCGCAAGGATTCCGGTCGGACTGTAGAGGTCGATGTCGCCCTGCCCCGTGGTCGCCAACGGCACCGGCCTGCCGAGGCCAGTGAAGAACTTCCGCAGGTTCTCCAGCTCGGCCATCATGCGCCAGCCCCGGTCCTGGTCCCAGGCGGCGATGGCGTCGATCTTCCCGGCTTTGATGTCGGCAAGGAGCCGATCCCATTCCGGGCGTTCCTTGCCACTGGACGCGGAGCGGTCGTTATCGACGTACAGCCCAGCTACCGTCCAGCCCTTTACCTCGCACAGAGCAGCGGTGTCGTCGCGCTGACGGTTCACGCCCTCACGTTTGTCGTTGGGGTCCGATGAGATCCGGCAGTAACACCCAGCGCGAATAACTGAGGTCTGGTCAGCGGCAATACTCATGACTTAGAGTGTAGTTAG